>CADAIF010000013.1 GCA_902787905.1 uncultured Lachnospiraceae bacterium | reverse complement strand
TCTTCTCGCCTGCACCTCGCGGTGCAAACCTTGGGAGTCGCTTTGGGGTTCGTCGGCAACTACGCCCCTTGTGGACTTTCACCACAGACTGACGGCATGTCCGTCATACAACAAAAGGCATCTTGCTGTCTGCAAGATGCCTCTCAGAAGCTGGGCTGGAAGGACTCGAACCTTCAAATGCAGGAGTCAGAATCCTGTGCCTTGCCATTTGGCGACAGCCCAATTTGTCTCAACAAAAGAGATTATATAATACTCCACATGAAAAATCAAGCCCTTTTTTTATTTTTTTGAGAGTTTAAAAACAGGGCTCAAAATAGGGGCAAGGGGGAAAGAATTGTCCTTCCCCCTAAAGCCTTTTAACGGTCGATCCTCTGACAGCAGCGCAGCATATGAGGCCTTTCCGGCGTTCCCACGTTACGCAGCTCCAGAGACTTCTCGGTACATTTTTCACCCCTGTATTTGCATCTGCTGTAGAAAGTGCAGCCCACTTCCATGTGACGTGTCGTGGGCAGAAGCTCATTGGCTTCCACGGATTCCGAATCCTTTTTCTTCTTGTCCGTCAGCACACTGTCGAAAAGCATACGCGTATAAGGATGATAAGGATGCTGATAAAGCTCTTCCACATCTGCCATTTCCACGATCTGGCCCAGATACATGACCATGACCCGGTGGCACATATGCCGCACGATATTGAGGTCATGAGAGATGAACATGTAGGTCAGATGACGCTCCCGCTGCAGCTTCAGCAAAAGCTTCAGGATCTGGGACTGGACCGTGACATCCAGGGCGGAAACCGGCTCATCGGCGATGATAAACCTCTCGCCGCGCATCAGGGCCAGGCCGATGCTGATCCTCTGCCGCTGGCCGCCGGACAGCTCTCTGGCGTAACGGGTGGCGTAGGACTCATCCAGACCGATCTCCTCCAACATTTCCTTCACCAGACGTCTGCGTTCTTCCTTGTCCTTCATCCCCTTTAACTTCAGGGGCTCTTCCATGATCCTGCCGATCTTCATGGCCGGATTCAGAGAACTGAAGGGATCCTGGAAAACCATCTGCGGCCGCAGATCACCCAGGTCCATGGTGCCTTCGATATCCTTGTTGAGGCCGGTCAGAGCCTTGGCTACCGTGGACTTGCCGCAGCCGCTCTCGCCGACGACGCCGAAGATCTCACCGTCATAGATATCGAAGCTCATATCATTGACATAGAGCATTCGGTCCTTTTTCCCGGAGAACATCTTACCGGCGATCTTATAATAGATCTTCAGATGGTCCACATGCACCAGGGCCTTTTTATCCGTCAGGTCACTGACGTGGTCCGGCATGGAAGCCACCAGCTTTTTCGTATATTCATGCTGGGGATGGAACATGACCTGGGCCATATCCCCCTGCTCAACGATGGTGCCCTTGTACATGACCAGGACACGGTCACAGATCTCCTTGATGACATTCAGGTCATGGGAAATGAAAAGGACGGAACAGCCCTTCTCCCGGTGGATCTTGCGGAGCAGATTCAGGATCTGGGCCTGGACGGTCACGTCCAGCGCGGTCGTAGGCTCATCCGCGATGATCAGATCCGGCTGGTTGATAATGGCCATGGCGATCATGACACGCTGACGCATACCGCCGGACAGCTGATGGGGGTAGGATTCCATCAGCTCACGCACATCGTTCAGACCGACACTCTCAAGGGCCTCTGCCACCTTGTCATCGATCTCGGCATCGGACAGCTTTGTATGGAGCTGCAGGACCTCGCCCACCTGCTTGCCGATCTTCATGACCGGGTTGAGGGAGGTCATAGGCTCCTGAAAGATCATGCTCATATCATCGCCCTGAATACGGCGGCGCTCCTCCTTATCCAGACGGAGGATCTCCCGGTCCCTCAGCATGATGGAACCGTCCAGGATCATGGCGTCCTTGCTGAGCAGGCCCATGATGGCCAGAGAGGTCATGGATTTGCCGGAGCCGGACTCGCCGACGATACCGACGATCTCGCCCTGTCTGATATCAAAGCTGATATGATCGAGCACGGTGATGATCTCATTCTTCCCCGCAGGGAAACCGATGGTCAGGTCTTTAACCTGTATCAAATCATTCATATCTGCCGCCTCCTACTTCGTTCCCATTTCTCTCAGGCCCTCACTGATCATGCTGAAACCGAGAATGATCAGCACGATCACGATACCGGGACTGATGGCGTACCAGGGCGCAGTGAAGATGTAGGCCTGGGCTTCGGAAAGCATACGGCCCAGACTGGGTTCCGGCGGCTGTACGCCCAGACCCAGATAGCTCATACTGGCCTCCGCAAGCACGGCATTATTAAAGCCGATGGCCGCCGCAGTCAGCATGCTGACCGCTGTGTTCGGCAGAATATGTATAAAAATGATCCGGAAGCTGCCCGCGCCCATGACCTGGGCACTCTTGACAAATTCCTGATTCTTATAACGTATGACCTCACTTCGGACGATCCTGGCAAAACTGGGAATAAACATTACGCCCAGGGCCCAGATGATCTTGTACTTGCCCTTGCCCAGGAAGCTGATAAAGATCAGCACCAGAAGGACGCTGGGGAAGGACAGCATGACATCATTGACACGCATGATCACTTCATCCAGCAGGCCGCCGAAATAGCCTGTCAGCGCACCGATGATGATGCCGCACAGGCAGCCGATCAGAACCGTGCAGATGGCGACGAAAAAGGTCGTGCCGCAGCCATTCATGATACGGCTGAAAACATCACGGCCGAAATTGTCCGTGCCCATGATATGCATGATGCTGGGCGCCTTGTTCTTGAGCATGCTGTTCATGTTGGTGATGCTGTAGGGCGTCCAGAACTGACCGATGACTGTAAAGAGCAGAATGACCCCCGTAATGATGCCGCCGATCAGAAGGTTGTAATTCCAGGGAATCTTAGAAAGAAATCTCCTCATTTTACGGCCCTCCAAGGTAACGGCACGATCGCCCTGCGATCCTGCCATGTCGTCGGGCCGTGTTTAAAGAAAATGTTGCACATTTTACGGCCCTCCTAAGCAGTTCTGACGCGGGGGTCTGCCAGCTGATACAGTACGTCTACAAGGAAGTTGATGACGACGACGACGGATGTGATATAAAGGACCGCCGCCTGCACCACCGGATAGTCACGGGTGGAAATAGATGTGATCAGGAGTCTGCCCATGCCGGGGATACTGAACACCTGCTCGATGACCAGACTGCCGGCCAGGATCTCCGCGACGACCATGGCCACAAAGGTTATGACCGGGATCAGCGCGTTCCTGAGCACATGGCCGTAAAGGACCTGGCTTTCGGAATTGCCCTTACTGTAGGCAGTACGGACATAATCCTTATCTATTTCACTCAGTACGGAATTTCTCAGATATTTGACCACCATGGCGATCTTAGGCAGAGATACTGCCACCGCCGGCAGGATCAGGTACCTGATGCAGGCCCCCAGATCCTGTTCCATACTTACAAAACCGCCGGTCTTGAAGACCTTCAGGACCAGGCCGAAAATATAAGTCAGTATGATGCCCAGGAAAAAGGACGGAATGGCCATGGTGATCTGTGTCACCTGATTGATGAGTACGTCCAGCCATTTTCCGGAAAATCTGGCGCTGAGCATACCCAGAGGTACAGCGATCACCACTATGATAATGAATGACATCACGGCCAGCAGGATCGTGACCGGCAGTCTGCTGCCGAGAAGCTGAGCGACTGTCATTCTGTCATATCTGTAGGATTGACCGAAATCACCGTGAAGTGCGTCTCCCAGCCAATTGGCATAGCGGACCGGCAGCGGCTTGTCCAGGCCGTATTCTGCCTGAAGCTTTGCAATAGCTTCGGGAGATGCTTCCACTCCCAGTTTAGAAATGGCCGCATCTCCCGGAATTACACTAAACGCGGTGAAGGTCAATAATGAAATGACTAACAATGTTATAATGAGAGCAATGAATTTTTTTACAAAGTATTTCATTATTTTCTCCGCATAAAACTCTTAAATTGTTGTTACTGAGCAACCTTTACAAGAGAAAGGTCGATCGCGGATACAGGATATGTGGTATAGCCTGTATACTTGCTGTTGATGGCAATGAAATCTGCCGGATCTTCGATAAAGACGGAAGCGCCCTGCTCAGCAAGGATCTGCTGCATCTGACCGTAAAGGGAATGCTTCTCCTCATGGTCGATGGTCGCTAAAGCTGCCTCATAAGCCGCATCATAGTCAGCGTTGCTGAAGTTCGTCATGTCATTACTGGATGTGGAGTAATAACGCTTGTACCATGTCGCCGGAGACAGGGAACTGATATCAAAACCGATAACAGTGGCCTGGTAATTCCTGCCGCGGTAAACATCCTCCAGCCATGAGCTCCACTCTACCTGATTGAGAGTCACATTGACACCGATCTGGCTGAACTGGTCAGCAATGATCTCAGCAGTCTGCACATGCTGCGTGTAGCTGCTGGGTACAGTGATCTCAAGATCAAAACCACCCTCATAGCCGGCCTCCGCAAGCAGTTCCTTTGCCTTGTCGACATCATGGGTGTAAGTGCTTTCCGTATCAGCATTGTACCATGCAGTGATGGTCGGATAACCATGGGTCTGGATCAGCTGGCTCTTGCCGCCGAACATCATTTCGTTGATCTGATCCCTGTCGATCGCATAGTTGAGCGCCTGACGGACTCTTGCATCCTGAAGCGGCTCATACTGATTGTTCAGGAAAAGACCGTGAACCAGCATCATAGTCGCCTCAACGACGTTGTACTCATCACCCAGGGTGTTGATCTGGTCACTGGTCAGATACTGCAGCGCGTCGATGGAACCGCCTTTGAGCTCCATGAAAGCAGTCTGAGCATCACTGATGAACTTGAACCTGGCAGAAGGAATGTAGTCGCCAAGAGCCGCTGCATCCCAGTAGCCATCGTACTTCACGAGGTCAAGATACTGACCTTCCTTCAGCTCCTTGATGGCAAAGGGACCTGTACCTACAGGGGCAGTGCCCTGATTGGCGTCATTCGCCTGCTCAAGGATAGCGATCGTCAGGTTGTAGATGAACTCGGAGTCCGGAGCTGACAGGGTCAGTACAACGGTCTTGTCATCCGGGATCGCAATATCAGAAATAGCAGAAAGTGCGGAGGACTCGCCATCGATCTCCGCACTTCTCTCTAATGAATATTTAATATCTTCAGGGGTTACGGCGTTGCCGTCATGGAACGTAATACCGTCTCTGACTGTGAATGTGTAAACAGTCGCGTCGTCAGAAACCGTGTATTCGCTGGCTACCGCAGGCTTGACATCGCCCTCAGGCGTTGCCTTGACCAGTCCCTCAAAAACGTTAAATAAGACACCACGAGTTGCTGCATCCGTATCCATGTGCGGGTCAACACTTGTTACCTCCTGAGTCATTCCGAAAATGAATCCCTCATGAGTCGTCTCTGTCGAAGAACTATTAGCAGTCTCAGAAGACTCATTTTTCTTGCCGCCTCCACAAGCGCAGAGTGCAGCGGAAAGCATGAGCACCGTTACGCCTAAAAGTACTTTCGATACCTTTTTCATAATCGATAAACCTCTTTTTCTGTAATATTTCCTCTCATTATTTAATTGTCTATCACATTATAGCATCTTTGCCCCGGAAATCAAGGTTTTAATTAAGGACAATGTCAACAAATTAACACTGGTTTTTTTGACAAATTACCCAAAATTCATAGCTTCCAGGTAAGCCTGGGCAAAATCCGGCTGTCCGGCCAGCTCCAGGGCAGATACAGACCCTGCCAGACGAGTAACGGCAGCGTCATCCGGATACTTCAGATATCGCGTCAGGCCGCTTATGACCCCGTTGGCCATCTGCCGGCACTTCAGGCCGGAGGGGATCAGGCCGATCCGCTCCGCCTTGGCCGCGGCTGTCCCCAGACCGAAGCCGCCGCACAGGATCAGACGGGGGTTTTGGAGGGGTTCATTAAAGGCACCGATCAGACAGTCAAGGCCTGCCCGGACAGCCGCCTTGGCCTTCTGAAACTCCCGGATGTCCGCCTGGCTGATCTCCAGGGCAGGCGCCAGCTTCAGATTTCCGCCCAGGGAAGCTTTAAGAAGGCCTGCCTTGTCCATATACCCGGCCCGGCGCATCGCGTCCATACAGGCGATCAGGCCGCTGCCGCAGATGCCGGCGGGGCGCATATGGCCGATGGTCTCATAGCGCATCAGGCCGTACTCATACCGCACATCACAGACGGCCCCGGGAATACTGCCTGTGCCGCACCTGATCCGGCCCCCTTCAAAGGCCGGACCGGCCGAGGCGGAAGCCGCCAGGATCCTGCCCTTTTTGCCAATGGCCATTTCCGCGTTCGTGCCAAGGTCCAGAAGGATCCCCGGCGCCTCATCACAGTCAAAACAGCTGCCGTAAAGCGCGGCCGTCAGGTCCGCCCCCAAAAAGGGGCCGATCCCCGGAAACAAGGTCACCGGCACCTGTGCCAGGGGCCCCTCGGCACCTAAAAGCAATTCTCCGGCCTTCAGCTGTTTCAGGCTCAGGTCGCCCGGGTCAAAGGGCCAGGCGGCAAGGCCGGCTACATCCTCCCCGGCCAGGAGCCGCATCATGGTCGTATTGCCGGCAATGACGATCCGCTCCGGCAGTTCACCTGCATCTCCGCCCAAGGCCTTGATCCCGGCCAGAATATCTTCACAGACCAGGCGGCGCAGGGCTTCCCCGTGACCGGACATGGCTGCGTGGATCCTGCTCATGACATCGGCCCCGTAGGACCGCTGCCGGTTCAGGACCCGGTAATCGCCGGTAACCACGCCATCCATGACCCGGGCCAGACACAGGGTCGTGGTCCCAAGGTCCACAGCGATCGAAAAGGCACCGCCCTCCGGCCCCTTCTCATGGCCGGAAGAAACCGTGCCCGGAATATAAAAATCCGAGGCTTCCTCGGGAAGCTCCAGCAGCATGCCCCGTGTCACTTTCGCCTGACAGGCCAGGCGGTATCCGGCCGCGGCTTCAGACGCGCCAAGCATATCCCTGTCGGCCTCTGTCAGCGGCAGATCGCCGTTTACGGCCCGGACGCGGCATCTGCCGCACTGACCCAGGCCGCCGCAGGGCATTGCCTGCCAAAGGCCTGCCTTTTCGAGTATATCTTTAAGTCTGCCGTCTTCACTGGCCCTGATGATCATCGCTTTACTCCGCCGAATTATTAAACTTCTGTATCGTGATAAAATCCTTCTTCCCCTCGAGGAAGCGGTCCTCTTCGCTGAAAACGCAGCCGCAGTAGCGCTGCCTGTAAAGATCCAGGGCCTTGGCCCGCTCCCGGCCCTCCTTGAAATACGGCCGGAAATCCCTGTACAAAAACTCTACCCCGTAGCTGTCGGCTGCCCTTTGGGCCGTCGTCTTCAGAAGCTCATGGTTCTGGTAGGGGCTGATGAAGAGGGTGGAACAGATGGCTTTAAAGCCGTATTCCGCAGCGAACCGGGCCGTCTCCATCAGACGCAGCTCATAACAGTAGGCGCAGCGCCCCGCGTAATTGGGATAGACGTGGTCGATAAACTTCCGCAGTCCGTACTCATTTTTAATATAGAGCTTCATATGGATATCCCTGGCGTAATCGATCAGGGTATTCTTGCGGGCCCGGTATTCCGTCACCGGGTGGATGTTGGGATTATACCAGAAGCCCACAGGCTCTATGCCTTCCGCCCTCAGGCTTTCCACACACATGATCGAGCAGGGGGCACAGCAGATATGCAGCAGTAAATTCTGATCCTCCATAAGGCCTCCTACTTATTCTCCAGAGAGCTGATCTCCCTGATCACAATGGACATGGTCCCGTCTTCTTCCCGGCTGCAGCTGAAGGTGCGGCCTTCCCTTAAGATATCCATGGGGATCAGAAGCTCGATACCGCTGTCCGTCACCAGCCGCTGCTTCTTCGTCAGCTGCCGCTCCGACTTTTTGCTTACGGTCACGGCCTTCTCCGGGACTTCACGTTCCCTGGCCGTCTCCAGACAGATTCGGGCGGCCTCCTCATCTTCCTCAAAGACCTTTTCCGTGATCTCCTTCATGGTGACCTCACCGGTCTCCTGGACCTGGTCGGCCAGGGTCATCCGGTAGTCCATGATCTTCTGAGGGGCTTCCTCTGGGTACTGACTGCAGATCGTATCCACCACGGTCTCATCGATCATTTTAAGGACCTTGGTCTCGGAGACCCCAAAGGACAGGTCCAGTACGGACTCGGCCAGATAGTTTTTCTTCTCCCCGTTCACCACGAATTCCCTGTCGGATACCCGGGCCTTCAGGTCAGGAAGGTTCAGATAAAAATACTCCTCCGCCTTAGCCGACGGTCCCGGCAGGATCAGGGAATTGCGGAACCAGCTGACGCTCTCCTTCTCCCCGCGTTTCAGACAGAACCTGGCCTGGTTGGCACATTTGAAAAAGGCGATCCAGGGCTGGTCCTCGATCACGGCCCAGACAAAGATTCCCGTACCGCCGGGAATGTCCGGACAGGACCGCATCTGATCCTGAACCTGTTCACAGACATAATTGACAAAGGGCTCCATCTGCTCCGCCTCCTGAGGCAGGACAGACAAAAGCCTGCTGTCCTCAGGGATCCGGGCCTTCCTGCCCGTGGGCAGGCCGATATAGCGGTTCATGAGCTGGCAGACGTAGCGATACAGCTCATCCTCCGTCCCCAGCACATGCTCGGAGTAGGGAACCACCTCCGCTCCGGGTTCAAACAGACAGATAAAAAACTTCGAGATCACAATATCTGATACGCGCATACACACGGCACCTCATCTTTCTTTCATTCCGCTCTATCATATCATATTTTGCCGTGCGTGTTAAGAAGGCCGCTTAAGGGTCAGGCAATTCGGAGGATCTCATCCATACAGATGGCCAGGCCCTCCAGGCCCGGGACCTCGATCCACTCATCAAAATCATAGATCCGGCCGGGTACGCCCTCCTCGGCCGCGATATCCCCGGCCTCTGTCACCATGACCTGCCGCTTCCAGTCATTGACGATCCAGTAGCTGCCGACGCCGTGGTACTGGTAGATCTGCAGCTTGTCGATATAATCCTCAGAGGCACTGGAGGGCTCCGTCACCTCAATGACCCAGAGGGGCGTCCCCTGGCAGATGTTTTCTTCGATGGCCGTATCCCTGGGCACCAGAAAAAGATCCGGCCGGACCACGGAATCCAGGAGGGCTTTCCCCTTCAACTCCACCGCCGTGGGCGGAAAACATATCATGTAAGGGCTGTGACTGCTATTCAGATACTGCTTGACAGCAAAATAAAGGTTTCCGCAGATCATCTGGTGACGGAAGGCAGGCTGGGAATGCTCCCGGATCTCTCCCATCAGAAGCTGGGTCATCTCCCTGTAGTGCTGCAGGTGCTTTCGGACGGAGATCCACTCATAAAAGGCCTCGGCCGTATACTTCTTCCCCTCATCAGGCATATATTCGGACGGTGCGTCCGCCACCAGATTCAGGCCGCGTACGTCCTCGATCTCCTTGCGGAAGCGGTAGAAAAGGGCCAGCTCCCGAAGGCATCCGGTGTCCTGCCACAAAATCTCGCTGATGGAGAAAATAAAGCCGGGATAGGTCGAGCTTTCGATATGGTCCTCGAAGGTGCGCCGCCGGTAAAGGGTCTCCGCCCCGAAAGTATAGGTATAGACAAACTGCCTTTCCAGATCGATCAGCCAGTACTCTTCGGCCCCGGCCTGTCTGTAGACCACCGCCTTGTCCAGACAGTCGTAGATGATATGACTGCCGGACAGGATCTCCACCACCAGACGGGGCGCAGGGACCTCCTGCCCGGCCCCGCCTGTGACCATATCCGGGCACAGGGCGTTGCACTCATCCAGACGCAGGTCCAGAGGGCCGAAGACCACCTGATCCGGCACCCGCTCCCTGATCAAAAAATCCGTCAGCAGCGTTCCCAGCATGAAACAGAGCTTTCTGCCCTCCTCACTGGTAGCGGCGGACTTCAGCACATAGCCCGACACCATCTCACACCTGTAGGTCTCTTCCTGTCCGCGCAGGGCTTCAAAAGCCTCCGCCCGTTTATTCCTGATACTCATATTCATCCTCATTCCCCCTGAAAGTTATTGACTGTTTTTAAGTATAACAGGGCAAAATGGGCGGGTAAATCAACTTTTGACGACCATAAACGCCATAAAGCGGCAGGCCTGCTGCCGCCTCGACAGAAAGGGACAAAAAAGAAAGCTGCCGGCCGTAACGCCGACAGCTTTCGCAAATTTATTATTTAGTGATGGAACAGTCTCAGGCCTGTAAAGCACATGACCATACCGTACTTGTCACAGGTCTCAACCACCTGTGCGTCCCTGATGGAACCGCCCGGCTGAGCCACATACTTCACGCCGCTCTTTCTGGCACGCTCGATGTTGTCACCGAAGGGGAAGAAAGCGTCTGAACCCAGAGCCACATCCTGCATCTGATCCAGCCATGCACGCTTCTCCTCAGCCGTAAAGACTTCCGGCTTCTCTGTGAAAACACGCTCCCAGGCGCCGTCTGCCAGAACATCCATGTACTCATCGCCGATGTAAAGGTCGATGGCATTGTCACGGTCCGGACGGCCGATGTCCTCCTTAAAGGGCAGGTTCAGAACCTTGGGATTCTGACGCAGGAACCAGTTGTCTGCCTTCTGGCCTGCCAGACGTGTGCAGTGGATACGGCTCTGCTGGCCGGCACCGATACCGATGGCCTGACCGCCTTTGGCGTAACAGACAGAATTCGACTGTGTATATTTCAAAGTGATCAGGGAGATGATCAGGTCGATCTTGGCGGAATCCGGCAGATCCTTATTCTCAGTCACGATGTTGCCAAGGAAATCCCTGTCGATGACCAGCTCATTTCTGCCCTGTTCAAAGGTGATGCCGAAAACTTCCTTGTGCTCCACGGGATTCGGACGGTAATCCGGATCGATCTGGACCACATTGTAGGCACCCTTCTTTTTGGACTTCAGGATCTCCAGAGCCTCCGGCTCGTAGCCCGGAGCGATGATACCGTCAGACACCTCACGTTTGATCAGGAGGGCTGTGGGCACGTCACAGACATCGGAAAGGGAGATGAAATCGCCGAAGGAAGACATTCTGTCGGCACCTCTGGCTCTTGCGTAGGCACAGGCCAGCGGAGACAGCTCACCCGCATCCTCTACCCAGTAGATCTTCTTCTCGACATCTGTCAGGGGCAGACCTACAGCCGCGCCGGCCGGGGAAACATGCTTGAAGGAGGTAGCTGCCGGCAGGCCTGTCGCCGCTTTCAGCTCACGCACCAGCTGCCAGCCGTTGAAGGCGTCCAGGAAATTGATATAACCCGGCTTGCCGTTTAAGACGGTGATGGGCAGCTCGCCCTCATTCATGAAAATTCTGGAAGGCTTCTGGTTGGGATTGCATCCGTATTTTAATTCAAGTTCTTTCATGACTTTTTCCTCCTTTAGCGGACGTTTTTATTGACGATCCTGGTTTCATAGCTGCCGTCAGCGATATTGATCATCCTGACGAAAAGGGAAACCTTGTTATCCTCATTGAGATTGGACCAGATCAGGTCGGTCAGCTCGTCGATATCATCGGTATCGATGCCGACGAAGGTCGGCTCACCCTCAAAGCTGGGCAGGGGATTCCCGTCACCCATGTAGGTGTGGATAAAACGTCCTTCACCTGCCAGTGCCTGATTGTAGGCAAAGGTATAGCGGCAGCAGGATGAAGGATCGCCATTGTCGCTCTTTAAGATAGACATGGCATAGCTGAACTCGCCGCCCTCCACATGAAGGATACCGGATATACGCGGCGTATAGTTGGGTGCGTCAGGCTCAAACTCCCTGCTTCGCAGAGACTGCTCAAAGGTCATCTGTTTATCCATGCCTTCGTAGATGGTGTCCGTCTGGTCGCCGTTGGTCACGATGGTCTTGTTGCCCAGAACACGGACCGGCGCGTAAATGATCAGACTGGGATCCTCCAGCTTGGACGGATCAAAAGCTTCTGTACGGATACCCTCGCCCTCAGCGACGAAGATTCTGTTTCTGCTGTTGCTGCTCCTGCCCATGATAAAATAGGCGGTCACTGCCTTGCTGCCATCCTTAGAACGGCCGATCACGATACCTCTTCCCGGGTAAGTCGTGGATGAAAGATCCTTAGCCAAATCCAATTTCTTCATGGCTGCCTCCTTTTCCTGCTTAATATGAAATTCTAAAGGTACTTAATAAGCCTTGCCCCAGTATACCATTTTCTTTGCGGGACGCCCGCAGCAGACACAGGTGTCTGCCAGATGTTCCTGCGCAAAGGGCATGCACCTGGAGGTAACGGCCAGTTCTTCTTTGATCTTGTCCTCGCAGGCCCTGTCGCCGCACCACATAGCCTTGATAAAGCCCGGTTTATTGACGGCAGTATCCACGAATTCTTCATAGTTTGTCGCAACATAGGTGTGCGCGTCCCTGTGAGCGCGCGCACGCTCCAGCATATCCGACTGCATCTGCTCAAGGATCTGACCGACACGGACTTCCACTTCATCCATGGGCACGGTGACCTTCTCACCGGTATCCCTTCTGGCAATGATCACCTGGCCGGCCTCGATGTCCTTGGGTCCGAGCTCGACACGGACCGGGATACCGCGCATTTCAGCCTCGGCAAACTTCCAGCCCGGCTTGTTGTCTGTATCATCGATCTTTGTCCTGTAAGCTCCGAGACGCTCATAGATCTCCTGCGCCTTCTCCAGAACGCCCTCCTTATGCTGGGCGATGGGGATCACGATCACCTGAGTGGGTGCGACCCTGGGCGGCAGAACCAGACCACTGTCGTCACCATGGACCATGATCACGGCACCGATCAGACGGGTGGTCATGCCCCAGGAGGTCTGGTGGACATACTGCAGCTTGTTTTCCTTATCCGTGTACTGGATGCCGAAAGCCCTGGCGAAACCGTCGCCGAAGTTATGGCTGGTACCGGACTGAAGGGCCTTGCCGTCATGCATGAGGGCCTCAATGGTATAGGTCGCCTCAGCACCGGCAAATTTCTCCTTTTCGGTCTTCTGGCCGCGGATGACCGGGATGGCCAGAAATTCCTCACAGAAATCAGCGTAGACATGAAGCATCTGCTCCGTACGTGCCCTGGCCTCCTCCGCGGTGGCATGGGCGGTATGACCCTCCTGCCACAGGAACTCTCTGGACCTTAAGAAGGGACGGGTCTCCTTCTCCCAGCGGACGACACTGCACCACTGGTTGTAGACCTTGGGAAGATCCCTGTAGGACTGGATCTCCTTCTGATAAAAATCGCAGAAAAGGGTCTCGGATGTGGGCCTGACACACATCCGCTCCTGAAGCTCATTCAGGCCGCCGTGGGTGACCCAGGCCACCTCCGGCGCGAAGCCTTCCACGTGATCCTTCTCCTTCTGCAGCAGGCTTTCCGGAATGAACATGGGCATATAAACATTCTGTACCCCTGTCGCCTTGAACCTGCGGTCCAGCTCCTGCTGGATATTCTCCCAGATGGCATAGCCTGCCGGCTTGATGGCCATGCAGCCCTTGACACTGGTATAACCGATCAGTCCGGCCTTGACCACCACATCCGTGTACCACTGAGCGAAATCCTCAGCCATGGATGTGATCTCCCGGACCATCTTTTTATTATCTTTTGCCATTGCAATCCTCCTATTATCGTACAGATTCCCATTTTAGGCCAGCTGCCGTCTTTTGTCAAGAAGATCAGCTGCCGTCGCTTAAGGTATCCGCGAGAGATCTGTCTTCAAGATAGGTATTCATATTATATAGAAACAAAACGTCCGTCACCTTCTCCTTGGTGATGACCTGTTCTATATCCTCATAGTAGTAACGTGGATCGACCATAATGATATGCTCGAAATAGGGTGTCAGGAACTGGACAAAGCTGTTGGCGTAGCTGTCCTTGATCAGCAGCAGGACCCGTTTGTTATTATTCACCGTCTTGATGTCGATCATGGAGTAGTTGCCGCCGAAAAAGACCGTGTACTTGTCCCTGGCTTCCAGGGCGGCGCTGCTGTACATGGAGCAGGATTCGCCCCCGTTGTCCGGGTAGGTCACCATGAAGTCATTGGTCACTTTCTTCGGCACATAGATCTGCACCTGGTCCACCTGCCCGTAACTGCCGGTTTTGGACGCCATGGTGCCGGAAAAATCATCCGCCACCGTGTAGATGTCGTAATCCGGAGCGATGTCCTTGATATCCATCCTGGGTGCCATGGCCTCGAAGGCAAAACGGGCGCCCCGGCTGGTCCAGTGATGGTCTGTCCTGTAGTAAATCCCCTCCGTCTGATGCTCCCGCATCGCCTCCGTCACATCCAGGAAGACCACCTGCCGGTTTAATTTGGAAGTGATGGCCTCAATGTCCTTTGACTGGTCCCTGATGGGGGCCGCTTTCGGCGCGTAGTCCGTCAGCACATAGGCGGCATTGGGCACCACGCACATGTAGAGGTTCAGGTCGTCATGCTTTGCCGCAAAGGCATTGATGGCGTCCAGATTTTTGTCGAACCACACGGGATCCGGGCTCTTGGGGACCTCCATCAGGTAGCCGCTGCTTCCCAGATAGACCCCGTTGACTTCCTTTTTGCCTGTGGCCCGGTCCATGGCCAGCTTCATGCGGACCCAGAAATTCCTCGCGAAAAACTGGTCCGTGATATAGGCATCCGCTCCGGAGGCAAAGCTGCCGTCCAGAAGGCTCTCCCGGGAAAGGTCCGGAACCTGAGCCATGGCCCTGTTCTCTGTATCGGAAAAATCCACATCCTTTTTGACCAGACCGAGAACGTCCAGTGCCAGGATCAGGACAGCGATCACGATCAGAAGCTTCTTATGATGTCTGGCGACACGGGCCATCAGGGCACGTTTACGCCGCCTGCGGATCTCTCTTCTCCGCTTCCGCTCTTCCATTCTGCTTTCTTCATTCATTCGCCTTCACCTCACCTTCTAGAACTGGACATATAAGAATGACTGATATGTCGCGTTGATCAGATAAGCCAGTGAACACACAAAGACGCAGACATAGATCGCGACGGAAATATAGCTTCTGGCCGGCGCCTTGGCAAAGGCAAAGCGCTTATACTGCCTGTAAAAGACAGGCGTCGACATGACGCAGCCGATGATCAGACGGATCAGGTTGGTCTTCAGGTAATACCAGGTCGTCATCCCGGCAAAACCGGCCGTTCCCACGCCGAACATCTGACCCAGGGTCGCAAAGGCGCTGCCCACAGTCGGGGCGGCAAAAAAGACCCAGCCGATCATGACAAAAAACATCGTATAAATATGGACCAGGGGGGCCGGAAGCCGCTCCAGCAGCCCTTTCAGCACATATTTCTCCAGCAGCAGCAGAAGGCCGTAGTATACCCCCCACAAAATGAAGGTCCAGGCCGCCCCGTGCCAGATACCGGTCAGCAGCCAGACGATCATGATGTTGCGCATATGCCTGACCAGACCGGCCCGATTGCCGCCCAGCGGGATATAGACATAATCCCTGAACCAGGTGCCCAGTGTCATATGCCATCTGCGCCAGAATTCGGTAAGACTCTTTGAGATGTAAGGATAGTCAAAGTTCTTTGTGATCTCAAAGCCGAACATCTTACCGACGCCGATGGCCATGTCGGAGTAGCCGCCGAAATCAAAGTAGATCTGCAGGGTGAAGGCCAGACATCCCAGCCAGGCCGTCAGCACATGGGTCTGAGAGGCATCCAGAGCCGCGATGGCACTGTGCATCATACCGAAGCTGTCCGCCAGGAGCACCTTCTTGCCCAGACCCCGGATAAACATGGCCGTGCCCGTCCCGATATCATTCAGCTTGGGACGGTGACCGTCCATCTGGGGCGCCATGTCCTTGTAACGCACGATCGGTCCGGAGGTGACCTTGGCAAAGAAGGCCACATAGACACTGAAATCGATAAAATTCCTCTGGGCTGGCACATCCTGCCTGTAAACATCGATCAGGTAGGACAGGACGGAGAAGGTAAAGAAGGAAATGCCGATGGGCAGGGGCAGGTCCCGGATGGGAAGCTGCGCGTGAAACAGAGAATTCAGACTGCCGATGACAAATCCGTAGTACTTAAAGAAGCCCAGGACCGCCACATTGAAAATGACGCCGATCAGGAGGGCGATGCGGGCATCCCTGTCCCGCTCCGCATCAATAGCTGCCTGCATCTCCAGTCCCGTAAAATAGTTAAAGACGACGGAGATGGCCAGAACGATCAGATAAGCCGGATTGCCCCAGGCGTAAAAGACCAGGCTGGCCAGCAGCAGGAACACCGGCCTGACAAGGCGCGGCAGAAAAACATAGGCCAGCACACATACCGGAAGAAAGATAAAGATAAAAAGAACACTGCTGATACTCATATCATGCCCTCTCCCTACAGACTTCCGGCGAATGCGGCGTCAATCGCCGCAGCGTCCTGATTCACAACAAAAAGGATATAGTTGCCCCGGTCGTCAATGACCGACGCGTTCAAAAGCTCGGTCTGTCCGACGCCGTAGCCGTCGAAGGCCTTTTTCTGTCCGGCCAGCCGCTCATTGACGGCAGCCAGGACCGCCTCCTTCTGGGACTGGTCCGCCAGTTTGACCAGAAAGATCTCTTCGGCCCCCATATTGGTGGTGGGGTAATAAAGGGTCAGGCCCTCATAGTCCCCGGCAGAAAGGCCGTAAAGCCGCTTGATCATGCGGTTCTCCGCCTTCTGCATGGTGGACAGGTCCGCAGCAGACATCACCGCTGTTTCCACATCGGCAAAAGCCGCGCTGCTCTCCTTCTCTCCCCTGAACAGTGAAACAACATAGACCAGCATGAGGACGATGGCCGCCAGCGTGATGATCCGGTAAATCAGAATACGATCAGCTTTCATCATCCATCACCTCAGCGATCAGGTTGGCGCCCCAGTATTCGTAGAACTCTTTCTTTACATGGATACCGTCCTCGTCCCACAGGTCCGCATATTGTTCACAAAGATCCGTATTATCCACATAGTGATAACCGTTTTCCCTTGCTCAAAGGCAGGGTCCCGGGCGATCAGGATGGAGCTGACATAGATCTGGGCATCCGGAAGCTCCGCCCAGATGCTCTCCATCACCTGCTTATACTCCGTCACATATTCCTCGGGTGTATCCCAGAAACCGATACTGACATCATTCAGACCATAGCACAGGAAGATGTTTCGGGGATTGAGGGCTTTGATCTGGTCCATATAGGTGGCCACGTCACGGATGGTGGCGCCGCCGAAGGCCAGGGTCCTGGATTCATCCAGAAAACCGTGATAGTAAAAGCCTACGGCCCTGGAATCCCCGAGAACGACGTAATCCTCGAACTGGTCCCATACGGACAGTTCACCGGCCTCCAGAAGCGCCTTCATCTCAGCCTTGCGGTACTCGGAGATCTGACTCTTGACCTCCGAGACATCCCTGGCCTCCAGGGTGCGTATGTACTGCACCCCGTTGGCCAGCTGCTGGGCGTCCGTGTGTCCGGCGCTGTCGTCCCTGAGGGTCATGGCCAGGGCAATGACCACGATCACGGCCAGCACGCCGATGACATACTTGCCGTATCGCATCAGCAGGCTGTCAAACCGCTCGGTCCCCATTTTGTCTCTGATCTTCATATTAAAAACTCCAGCAGATTATTTCGCGTTTTTCGCCAGGAGGTCCTCAACCTCAGCTCTGGTGGGCATCACTCTCAGAGCGCCCTTGCGAGTTGTAATGATAGAAGCAGCCGTATTGGCAAAGGTCAGCATCTCTTTAAGCTCGGCCTCTGTATATTTACGCCAGCCCCACTTGATAATGTGAGAGATCACGCAGGCACAGAAGGTATCGCCGGCACCGGTGGTCTCGATGGTCTTATCGGAAAGGACTGCGGGCACCTCCACCCTCATATCCTCTGTATAGGCGCGGCTGCCGTCCTTACCCATGGAAAGCATGATCAACGGTACATGGTACTGCTCCTGGATCTTGCGGATACCGGCATCGTAATCCTCCTCGCCGGTGAGCCAGACGATCTCATTGTCGGAGATCTTCAGGACATCACAGCGGGCAATACCGTAAAGGATCTGCTCCTTCGCCTCATCCAGGCTGTCCCAGAGAGGTTCACGCAGGTTGGGATCAAAGGTAATGACCGCTCCGGCCTCTCTGGCCAGATCCAGAGCCTTGTGGGCCGCGGTTCTGCAGGGTTCGTGTGTCATGGACAGGGTGCCGATGTAGAAGACCTTGCAGTCCTTTACCAGATCCTCATCCAGATCCGCCTCGGAAAACATCATGTCAGCACCGGGATTCCTGTAGAAGGAGAAATCCCTGTCTCCGCCCGGGAATGTTTTGACAAATGCCAGTGTGGTACGGACATCCTTGTCCACTCTCAGGCCGCGGTCGTCGATGCCGACCTCTGCCAGGGCGTCCTTCAACTGTCTTCCGAAGATGTCCTCGCCTACCTTACCGATGTAAGCGGTCTTCCTTCCAAGTCTCTGCAGCATGGCCAGCACATTGCAGGGTGCGCCGCCCGGGTTGGCCTCCATAAGCGGATTTCCCTGAGCGCTTGTGCCGTTGTCGGTAAAATCGATCAGAAGCTCACCTAAAGCCACAACATCATACTGTTTCATTGTCTTTCATCCTCCTGTTTAGAGATATTATTTGCCGGAAAGCGCGCCGGCGATGATCTGGCGGACAGGATTGCCCGTCAGTTTCTGATAAGTTCTGCCGCCAAGAAGCAGCCTTTCCACCCGGAGATCCTTCAGCTTCGAAAGCTCTGTGCTGTAGGGATCCCCCGAAAGAATGACCATGTCCGCGATCTTGCCCGCCTCAAGGCTCCCCCGCTCCTTTTCATCAAAGCTGGTGTAATAGCCGTTGTATGTGCACATACGCAGGGCCTCGTAAACCGAAAGGGACTGGGCCGGATTACTGTGATTGCAGGCATTGTGGATCCAGCGGATGGGATCCGGCTCGGTGCAGGGAGCGTCCGAACCGGCACTCATGATAATGCCGTTGTCCGCGAAATCCCTGAGAGGATTCAGGCGTTCCGCCCTTTCCTTACCCAGCAGGGTCTCCAGATAGGCGTCCGGCTCCTGGGGCCAGCCGATAAAGGCTGACTGGACCGGCATCAGGATACTGTAGTCCCGGCAGATGGCCAGGCCCGCTGCCGTCGGCAGGCAGTCATGGATGATGGCGTGCCTGTGGTCTCTTCTGGGATAATCGTCCAGGGCAGCCTTCAGGGCCCGGGTGGCCTGGTCAAAGGCCGCGTCGCCGATGGCATGCATCTCGATCTGCAGGCCGGCCCGGTTGGCCTTCCTGCAGAAGCGGATCACCTGTTCATCTGTATAGTAAAGAACACCCTGATCATCACTTAAGGCATAGGGCTCAAGGAGCGCCGCGTCGGCGGATCCGAAACAGCCGTCCAGGGCCGTCTCAAAGCAGCCGCCGATCCTGGGCAGATGCCTTTTCAGAACCTTGCCCACATCCATGGTCTGGAAGAAAACACGCATCTTCAGACCATTGTCAAGGCCCGCGGCAAACCAGCGCTCCAGGTCCACATCCAGATCCCTGAAGAAGCCGACACCGCTGACCGAATGGATCATGCCGATGCCTCTGGCTGCCATATCATCGGCCGCCCGCTGCATATTTCTGACCAGCTGCAGCAGGGGCACGGAATTTGTCACATAGTCTGAGACCGCGAAAA
>CADAIF010000012.1 GCA_902787905.1 uncultured Lachnospiraceae bacterium | reverse complement strand
CGGAAAAACTCCTTGATTACTTTAATGAAGGCTTACACGGATCTGATATCAAACAGTTCCCAGGTATCAGGCAGAGCCCGGGAGGCCAGTAAGGGACTGTTCTCCCAGTCGATCCGGCTGCTGACCCATTTCCGGTTGCATTTCGCCTTGATCGCGAAGCCGCGGTTTGTTTTATAGATCTTGAATTTCTCCCATGACAGGCTTTCAGGGGCCGCAGCTCTGACCGGCGGAAGCGCCTTATCCAGATCCAGGCTCACGGTCAGGTAACATTTGTTACAGGCCATGAAGCTCGCCCAGCCTTCCTCATCTACTGTTACATGAAAGATTTCCCAGGCCTCCTGCCTGTCAGTACTGCAGCAGACAGGCGCCTTATCCAGATCCAGCCTTGCGCTGGCAAACTTTTTGGCTGCCGCAGAATAGATCAGAACACGCTGACCGGCAAATTGTCCGGTCACCTCTTCATGAATGGCCGGTTCAGTCGGGGTGTCTGTGATCCTGGCAATCTGTTCGACAAGGTCCAGAAGCGCTTTGTTATTATGACTGATCTGTCTGACCGGAAGAATCTGCTGATTACACAGATATAATTCAAAATTGTCATTTAAGGTCAGATCATTAAGCGCGATCGGAAAAAGCGGTTTCCTGTAGGTAAGGGCTCTGTCCACTTCTTTGTCGACCATGTTTGAATTCTGAGATTCATCTGTCAGCAGAAGCACCATGCAGTCAGCTTCCCTGATGGCCCGGGTGATGACGCCGGCATAATTACTCCCCACAGGGATATCGCCGGGGGCCATCCAGGTTTCGATCCCTCTGTTCGAGAGCAGACTGCGCAGTGCAAGTGCGTCTTCAAGATTTTTCTTGCTGTAGCTGATAAAAGCGTAACCCATTTTTGCCTGCCTTTCTCTTATGTATTATTTAGTCAGTAAAGTCACGACCTCGCAGTGTTTTGCGAAGGGAAACATATCGACGGGCTGCATTTTACGGACCTTATAACGGCGGTCCTCAAAGCGTTTCAGGTCTCTGGCCAGCGTCTCCGGATTGCAGGAAACGTAGACGATCCGGGAGGGGTTCATGCCGGCAGCGGCATCAATAAAGGCCGGCGTTGCCCCGGACCTGGGCGGATCCATAAAGATGACATCCGCCTTCATGCCCTCCTCGGCCCGGGTCTGCATGAAGCGTGTCGCGTCATCATGAATGAAGCGGGCGTTGCCGATCTTATTATACTTCGCGTTGCCGATGGCATCCTTAACCGCGCTGCCGTTCAGTTCAATGCCCATGACCTGGCCGGCCTTTTTGGCGGCGATCAGGCTGATGGTGCCGATACCGCAATAGGCGTCAATGACGCTTTCCCTGCCGGTGAGGGCTGCGAAATCCATGGCCGTCTGATAAAGGACCTCGGTCTGCTGCGGGTTGACCTGGAAAAAGGCGGTGGGAGAGATGGCAAAGGAGAGGCCCAGAAGCCGGTCTGTGATATAGCCTTTGCCATAGAGGGTGATGGACCGTTCTCCCAGAACCATGCTGGTATCCGCATCGTTGATATTCAGGACGACGGTGGTGATCTCCGGATGGGCCTTTCTCAGGGCTTTCACAAAGTTGTTTTTGGAAGGGAAGATGGGGGAGGTCACGACCAGAATGACCATGTACTGGCCGGTCTGCCTGCCGCTGCGGATCATGACATGACGCAGGAGTCCGCGGCCGCTGTCCTCATCATAGACACTGATCTTAAAGGACCTCAGTAATCCGCGGATGGTCATAATGATCTCATCAGAGAGGGGATCATCGATCAGACATTTGTCGATGTCCACGATGGTATGGGTCCCTTCCTTATAGGTGCCCGAGTGGGTCCGGCCCTTGCTGAAGCCGAAAACGGCGTGGACCTTATGCCTGCAGCCAATAGGATCGTCCATGCCGAGGATGGGGCTGACTTCGCCGTATTTCTGAAGCAGGGCAGTCAGGTCCCGCATTTTCAGGGAAAGCTGCCGCCTGTTGGTCATACCCTGATACTGGCAGCCCCCGCACTTACGGCGGTAGGGGCAGGATAGTGTCAATTCATCTTTATGGTTATCATTCATTGTTTGTTACCTCTTTAAATACCTGTATTGTCGAAAGCTGGGATAAAGCTTTCGCTGACCGTACTGCCTTCCTGGATAAAACCGTTTTCCACCCCAAGATCGATGGCGTAGTCCACCAATGCCTCATATTCCGCCTCGGTGACCTGGCGGTTCAGCTCGGGAAAGCGCGTCAGAGATGCGGCTATGGGGGTAAACTGGTTCATAATGCTGATATAGATATGATCGCCGAAGGTCTCATAGAGATCGCGTATGACGGCTTTGGAGTCCTCCAGACAGCCAGGCAGCAGAAGATGCCTGACGATCATGCCCCGCCGCATCATGCCTTCATCGTCAAAGACAGGATCCCCGCACTGCCGGTACATGGCCAGGAGGGCCTTTTTCGCGGCAGCCGGATAATCCGGCGCCTTGGCGTAGCGGCCGGCGATGGCCGGAGACATATATTTGAAATCCGGCAGCCAGATATCGATAAAATCCTTAAAGATATCAAAGGCCGTTTCACTCATATAGGCACTGCAATTGCAGACGAAGGGCAGGGTCAGCCCCTTTTCCCTGGCAAGACGGGCGGCCTCGGCAATATCCGGCGCGAAGTGGTCCGGTGTGACCAGATTGATGTTATTGGCGCCCTTAGCCTGCAGATCCAGAAAAATATCAGAGAGCTTTCCGGCGGAGATTTCTTTCCCGGAAAGGCCCCGGGCAATCTCATGATTCTGACAGAAGACGCAACCCAGCGTGCAGCCGGAAAAAAAGACGGCCCCCGAACCCTGCTCTCCGGAGATGCAGGGCTCCTCCCACATATGCAGGGCTGCCCTGGCCGCGTAGACTGTCGCGGGCATGCGGCAGTAGCCCGTCCGGCCCAGGGTCCTGTCCACGCCGCAGGCTCTGGGGCACAGATGGCATGACCGATAAGCATCTTTATAATGTTCCATTTTACAAACTCCTTGCAGGTTCATTTTACCATACTCCGGTCTGTCTTTCCAAGGATTCTTGCCGAAAAGCCTTTTTGATGCTATCATAGAAACAAATCGTGACAAAACACTTAAAAAGCCATGCGTGAAAAGGGGGCGGCGTCATATGGAAAATAAAGGAGACCAGCTTCAGACTCAGGTGCATCCTGAGATCGTGAACTATGTGGCTGAAAAAATGCCGGATTCCGACGATCTTTTTGAGGTGGCGGAACTGTTCAAGGCCTTCGGAGACCTGACCAGAGCCCGGATCATCTGTGCCCTGACCCAGTCTGAAATGTGCGTCAGCGACCTGGCAGTCCTGCTGCAGATGAATCAGTCGGCGGTTTCCCATCAGCTGCGTCTGCTGAAACAGGCCCGTCTGGTGAAGACCCGCAGGGACGGCAAGGTCAGATATTATTCTCTGGCAGATGAACATGTTCAGAAATTGTTTGAAGTTGCCTTTGAGCATGTGCTTGAAGAGTAAAAATTTCTGAAATATTATATAAAATACTGATTTTTGCCCATAAATGTGCTATAATAATCTTAACTGTTAGGCATATCATCTTATGGGAGGGAATCATATGATCAGAAAAGCAGTGACTGTGCATACAGAACACGGACTTGACCCGCATCTGGCTGGCGCTCTGGCGGAATATGCGCTGAAATATCCCTGCATGATCCATCTCATCCGAGGGGATAAGGAGGTCAGTGCCAAAAGCCTTCTGGGCGTGCTGAGCCTGGAAATCCGTCATGTCACGGAGCTTGAGATCATCTGTGACGGCGCAGGCGAAACGGAGGCCATGGATGATATGTCAGAATATATCAATCATATGACTTCATAAAAAATGATCATGCGTCTTTCGCATGATCATTTTTGTCTTCCTGATCCGGCCAATCCTTGCGGATGACATAGCGGTAAATGAGGCCGTACCCGTAAATGATGACCGGGATAACGACGGTGCAGAAGATGGAAGCCTTGAAGAAGGTCCCGGATATGGGACTGTCTGTTACCGCGAAGAAAACGGTGGACAGGTACATGGCTGCCAGGACAATGACCCCGATGAGGGCCAGAAGACGTTTAAGTTTCATAGCTATTCCTCCTGAAGACAGGCTGTGCTGCTTTCCTGTCATTATAGCAGTCATTCGGACTGTCTTCAAGACGGTTTTTGGCAGGAGGTACGAGGCATGTTATTTACAGATCTGATAGAAAAGAAAAAGAAGGGGCTGGCCCTGGATACAGAAGAGATCTCTTTCTGGATCAAAGGCTATGTGGACGGCACGATCCCGGATTACCAGGTCAGCGCCCTGCTTATGGCCATCATCTTTCAGGGGATGGACGACCGGGAAACCCTGGACCTGACCATGGCCATGATGCACAGTGGTGATGTCATGGATCTTTCCGCCATTGAGGGGATCAAGGCGGATAAGCATTCCACCGGAGGCGTGGGTGACAAAACCTCTCTGGTGCTGGGACCCATGACCGCGGCCTGCGGCGTCCGTCTGGCTAAAATGTCCGGAAGGGGCCTTGGTTTTACCGGCGGCACCCTGGATAAGCTGGAATCCATTCCCGGTTTTCAGGTGGGCCTGGCTCCGGAGGATTTTGTGCGGCAGGTGAATGAACTAGGGATCGCCATTATCGGTCAGACCGGCAATCTGGTGCCTGCGGATAAAAAGATGTACGCTTTGAGGGATGTGACCGGAACCGTCAATTCCATACCTCTGATCGCTTCCAGTATCATGTCCAAGAAGCTGGCTGCGGGCAGTGACGTGATCGTTCTGGATGTCAAATACGGCCAGGGCGCCTTTATGAAAACGGTGGAGGATGCCCGGAAGCTGGCCGAGACCATGATCAGGATCGGCCGGGGCGCCGGCAGGCGTGTGCGGGCCATGATCAGCAGTATGGAAGCGCCGCTGGGCTGTGCCATCGGCAATGCGTTGGAGGTGCAGGAAGCGGTCATGACCTTAATGGGTCAGGGGCCTCAGGATCTGGTGGAACTTTGTGTGACAGCCGGCAGCCTGATCCTGACAGAAGCCGGGGCTGCTGAAGATATGGCTGTGGCAAAGGAAATGCTGGAAAAAGCGGTCGCTGACGGCAGTGCGCTTCAAAAGCTGGAGGAAATGGTAAAGGCTCAGGGAGGTGATGTCTCCGTTATCAGGCATCCTGAAAAACTGGAAAAGGCCCCCTGTAAGACCGTGGTCACCAGTGACAGGAACGGTTTTATCAATGGTGCTGACGCACTGGCTCTTGGCCGCCTGGCCATGCAGATCGGTGCCGGAAGAGCCACAAAGGAAGATGATATATGGCATGATGTGGGTCTGGTTTTAAATGCCAAACCCGGCGATCATGTTGAAAAGGGAGATCCCCTTGTGACGGTCCATCATCGTCAGGCTCTGACAGATGACTGGATGCAGGCCCTTAAAGGTGCCTTCCGTATTGATCCGGAGGCGGGGGAGCTGCCGCCGCTGATCATGGATATTCTCTGACAGGAGATGGTGTGATGAAAGATATTTATAAAGAACTGGCCGGCGCGGCCATCGGGGCAAGGGAAATGTCCTACAGCCCCTATTCCCATTTCAAGGTAGGCGCGGCCCTTCTGACAAAGGAGGGCAGGATCTACACGGGCTGCAATATCGAAAACGCGGCCTATACGCCGACCAACTGTGCGGAGAGAACGGCCTTTTTCAAAGCCGTCAGCGAGGGTGAGAAGCATTTCAGAGCGATTGCCATTGTCGGCGCAGCTGCCGGCGCAGGTCTCCCCTTTGACATTTGTCCGCCCTGCGGGGTCTGCCGTCAGGTCATGATGGAGTTTACGAATCCGGAAACCTTTGAAGTCATTCTGGTCCGGGACGCTGATCATTATCAGACACGTCTTCTGAAGGAGCTTCTGCCGGATGGTTTCGGGCCGGATCATCTTTTTGGAGAAGACGCATGAATCAGACAAAGAGTAATCCGCTGGGCACCCAGCCGGTCGCCGGGCTGATGGTCCGTTTTGCCATCCCCAGTATCATCGCCATGCTGGTGAGTGCCCTTTATAATATCGCAGACCAGCTTTTTATCGGCCAGGCCATCGGTATTCTGGGCAATGCAGCCACCAATATCGCCTTTCCCCTGGCCATGTCCTGTACCGCGCTGGCCCTGCTTTTCGGCATCGGCGGCGCCTCCTGCTTTAATCTGACTCTGGGCCGGGGGGACCCGGACAGGGCCATCTACTATGCAGGCAACGCAGTGGTCGGTCTGGTCACCGGCGGCCTCCTTCTGATGCTGGTGGTGGAGCTTTTTCTGAAACAGATCCTGGTGGCCTTCGGGTCGCCGGCGGACGTTCTGCCCTACGCCGCATCCTATGTCCGTGTGCTGGCCATCGGTTTCCCCTTCCTGATCCTGACCATTGGCGGCGGCCATCTGATCCGGGCGGACGGGAGCCCCAGAATGGCCATGCTCTGTACCCTGTCCGGCGCTGTCATCAATATCGGACTGGACGCTGTTTTTATCTTCGGTTTGCGGATGGGGATGACCGGCGCGGCTCTGGCCACCATTATCGGCCAGATCTTTTCGGCTATGCTGGTGATCCGCTACATGCGGCATTATAAGACGGTGCCCCTTAAGGCGATGCATTTCAGGCCGGATCCGGCCTGTCTTAAAATGATCGTCAGCATCGGCGCCGCCTCCTTTACCAATCAGATCGCCATGATGATCGTCCAGGTCGTTCTGAATAATTCTCTGAAATATTACGGCCTCTTGTCGGTCTACGGGGATTCGATCCCTATTGCCTGTGCCGGGATCGGGACCAAGTGCAATCAGGTCTTCTTTTCTGTTGTCATCGGCCTGGCCCAGGGAACTCAGCCCATTGAAAGCTTCAATTACGGCGCGCGGCAGTACGGCAGGGTGCGTGCCGCCTATCGTCTGGCGCTGACGGCGGGCTTTTGTGTGTCCATGACCTCCTTTGTCCTGTTTCAGCTTTTTCCGCGGCCCATTCTCAGCCTCTTCGGCGGAGGCGAGGAGGCCTATTACCGCTTTGGGGCCAGTTATTTCAGGATCTTTTTATTCTTTACAGGCATCAACTGCCTGCAACCCATCACATCGACCTTCTTTACCTCTATCGGTAAGGCAAAGTACGGTATGTTCCTGTCCCTGACCCGGCAGATCCTTTTCCTGCTCCCGCTGGTTCTGATCCTGCCCAGGTTTATGGGGATCACAGGCATTCTGTATGCCGGTCCGGTGGCGGACGGGGCAGCAGCGGTCACGGCGGTGGTCATGGCCAGACGGGAATTTGGCCTGATGCGGCAAAAAGAAAAAAGCGTGCCCTTAAAGGACGCGCTCGGGTAACAGGTCATCTTCAGGCGGCGAAGCACTGCATACGGACATGATATATCCCGGCAGAGGCTGCCACTGTTTATAGAAAATATCCGGCTCGGAGCTGCAGATCCGGGCCTTTTTTCTGTCCGGAAAGCAGGAGAAGGAGCGGAGATCCTGTTTCAGTCCTTCGCCGCTCAGTTTGATCCGGCTCTCCTTCAGGGTCCAGAGACGGAAGAGGGCTTCCTCCCAGGGAAAGTCTCCCATAGCCAGCCATTGCCTTTCTTCCTCAGTAAGCAGCTTTTTCAGAACAGATTCCGGAAAGGGACGGATCTTTTCCACGTCCAGACCAACCGGCTCTGTAGAGATGGCACAGGCGGCCAGCCCCGGGCAGTGACTGATATTAAAATGCAGATCCTTTCGGTCTTTCAGGCAGGGCTTGCCATGGATGCCTTGATCCAGCAGGTCTTCAAGGGCCGAAAGGTTCACAGGCGTCAGGCCCTGCTCAGCCAGAAGGCGGCCTAAAAGCGTCCGGCCCAGCCGGTGCTCAAAGCGGGCCTTTTCCCGGGCATCGCTTAAGGTTTTTTCGTCATATTCTTTATATATAATGCGTATCATGGAACTCCTTTTTGTGTGCATTTATATCACCATAAAGTTAACTTAGCACGCGTGAAAAAGACTTGTCAATACTTGTGAAGGCGGTCTGCTTATGATATGATAAAATATAGACTCGAAAGAGAATAAGACAAGGGCAGGTGAGCGATATGGTAAATATCTATCAGACAGACGGAGGCAATCTCAATCTTCTTGATACTTTTGAACCAGGCTGCTGGGTAAAGATCACGGACGCCACACTGGCGGAAATGGAACCTGTCGCGCGTCATTACCGGATCGATAATGATGACATGAAGGCGGCATTGGATGAAGAGGAAAAATCCCGTATCGCCTTAGAGGATGATTACACCATGGTCCTTGTGGATATCCCTGCGGGAGAGATCCATCACGACAAAAAGTTTTATACCACCATCCCGCTTGGCCTGATCCTGACGGATGATGCCATCATCACCGTCTGCAGTGAGGACACGCCCATCCTCAATAAATTTGTGGATACCCATGTCCGTTACTTCTCAACCAAAAAAAGGACGCGTTTTGTTTACCAGATCCTTTTAAATGCCATGACCACTTACCAGACGGTCCTGCGTTCGGTGGATGACCGCCGTCTGGCCATCGAGGCCAGGATCGGTGAGAATGAGGAGAAGGAAGACGATCTTCTGGAGCTGCATGATCTTGAGTCTACCCTGGTCTATTTTGAGACCTCTCTGAGAGCAGCTGGCCTGGTTATTGACAGGCTGCGCCGTTACAAGCATATCCCCCAGTTTCCGGAGGACGAGGAGCTGCTTGAGGATGTACAGATCGAGAACAGGCAGGCAATCGAGATGGCCACGATCTACCGTGAGATCATCGACGGCACCGGGGAACTGATGTCCAACGTGATCAATAACCGCCTGAATAATACCATGAAATATCTGACCTCCATCACGCTGGTCATGGCTGTGCCGACAGTCATTTCCGGTCTGTATGGTATGAATGTCAATCCCGACGGCATGCCCTTTGCGGCCATGACCAACGGGTTTGGTCTCATTTCGCTGCTGACCCTGATCATCTGCATCATTACCCTGTGGATCCTCTAGCGCAAGCGAATGCTCTGATCAAAAAAACTGAAGAACAGGAGGGAACCGCCCCGGATCTGTATACCGGGGCGTATCATATATGGCACAGAAGAAAAAAGAAAGAGATCTTTTTGCCCGTGAGGAGGAAAAAACGCCTCAGGAGCTGCATATGGAATCTGTCCGGAGGCGGCTCCGGAAAAAATCCAGAGAGCGCAGGAAGCGTATCATCATCATTCTGATCATTCTGGTGGTGATCGCGGCCCTGATCCCTCTGGCAGTGACCCTGCGGAACAGTAACGGCGGCAGCCGGCATGACAGCCGGGGCCTGGCTTCCTATCAGGACGGCGACTACGAGACAGCCATCGCCGAGTTCAAGGAAGCCATTTCCTATGACAGCCAGAACGCGGACTATTACGATCATCTGGGCATGGCCTATATCGAGCTGAAATCCTACGATGAGGCCAGGGGCTACTTTAATCAGGCGGATGCCTGTGCCCGGACCAATGATCAGAAGGTCAGGATCAGCCGGGACAGGGGTATCGCCTGTATGTATCAGGGGAATTATGACGGGGCCAGGACGGCCTTTGACCGAGCCCTTTCCATGGATTTTAAGGATGAGGGGCTGAAAAAGGACATCCTGTATTATCTGGCGGAGACCAACCGGCGCAGCGGTGACGCCGAAGGCGCTGCCGGCGTTCTTTCCACCCTGATCGGTATGGAGGATGACGCCTCCGTCCGTGTGGAGCGGGGAATGATCTATGAGTCTCTGGAAAATTACAGTGCGGCGGAGGAGGATTTCTCCGCGGCCATTAAAATGAACAAGAAAAACTATACGGTTTATATGCATCTTTATGATGTGCTGATGGCTCAGCGCAGGATCGAGGATGCCCAGGGCGTACTGACAGAGGCTTTGTCACTTTCCGGCAGCAGCGGCTCGGATCTGTTCATTAAGGGCATGATCTATCTGAACCTGGAGGATACGGAAAAGGCCGGTGAAATGCTGGAGGCAGCCCTGAATAAGGGTTATAAGGCGGCTTTGCTGGGTCAGGCCCAGATGGCGGCCGATGCGGAGGATGATCAGGCAGCCCTTGGTCTTTATCAGCAGTATTTTTCGGAGGCGGATCTTTCCGGGGAGGACCCGGAGCTTTTGGCCAAAGCCTATAATCAGTATACGGTCTGCCTGATGGCGGCGGGGGATTATGAGGCGGCTCTGGACAACTGCCGTAAGGGTCTGGCACTGGATGCCCGGCAGGTGGACTCGGCCCTTTCCATGAATGAGATCACGGCGCTGGAGCATCTGGGCCGCTGGGACGAAGCCTTCCAGGCGGCAAAGAGCTTTATCACCAGATATCCGGAGGATGAAGCCGGCCTGGAAGAGTACCGTTTCCTGGAGAGCCGTGCGGCTTACTGATCACAGTTGGAGTAATAATGGCGGAATTATTTGATAACAGTCAGGTAAAAGAGCGTGTTGTTCTGGTAGGTCTGGACCTGCCGGGGCAAATGGATGCCCAGGCGTCTCTGGATGAGCTGGAAGCCCTGGCGGAGACGGCCGGGGCCGAAGCGGTCGGCCGTGTGACCCAGCGTCTGGACAGGGTCAATCCGGCCACTTATGTGGGCAGCGGTAAAATATCGGAGATCTCTCTGATGATCGCGGCCACGGACGCCACGGGTATCATCTGTGATGATGAACTGTCCCCGGCCCAGATGGCGAATCTGGAGGATGCCCTGCAGATCAAGGTTATGGACAGGACACTGCTGATCCTGGATATCTTCGCGGCCCACGCCTCGACCCGGGAGGGCAGTATCCAGGTGGAGCTGGCCCAGCTGCGCTACAGGGCGACCCGCCTGGTGGGTATGCGCAGGTCCCTGTCCCGTCTGGGCGGCGGCATCGGTACCCGGGGTCCCGGTGAGAAGAAACTGGAAATGGACAGGCGTCTGATCCGTGAACGCATCTCCCGTCTGAAGGAGGACCTTCGGGGCGTGGAAAAGCACAGGGATGTGACCCGGCGGGCCAGGCAGAGAAACAAGGTGCCTGTAGCCGTTATCGTCGGCTATACCAATGCCGGCAAATCCACCCTGCTGAATCATCTGACGGATGCCCGTGTGCTGGAGGAGGACAAGCTGTTTGCCACGCTGGACCCCACCACACGCAGTCTGGTCCTGGCGGACGGCCAGGAGGTCCTGCTGACGGACACGGTCGGATTTATCCATAAGCTGCCCCACCATCTGGTGGAGGCCTTCCGGAGCACTCTGGAGGAAGCCAAATATGCGGACATCCTGATCCATGTGGTGGACGCGTCCAGCCCCCAGGCCCGGATGCAGATGTTTGTGGTCTATGAGACGCTTCAACAGCTGGGAGTTGCAGGGAAACCCCTGATCACGGTCTATAATAAGATGGATCAGGTGACGGATCCTGACTGGCAGGACGACCTGCGTGACAGTGAGGCCAGGGCTATGGTGGCAGCCAGTGTCAAAAACGGCAGGGGTCTTGATCAGCTGAAGGAGGAGATCGAGAAGATCCTGCAGGATGACAAGATCCTGATCGAGCGGGTCTTTGATTATGCCCATGCGGGTGAGATCGCCGTGATCCGTAAGTACGGTCAGCTGCTTGAGGAAGAGTACAGAGAGAATGGTATTTATGTCAGAGCCCGGGTGCCGAGAGAGGTTTATGCCCGGATCAGCTTCTGAATGAAAAGGCCGGTTCCCCGAAAGGAACCGGCCTTTTCATTGTTTATCATAGGCTTTTTTGATTACTGTTTGTTGGCGTTTTTCAGTTCATTCATCTTCATGGCCCTGACCTGGAGCGGGAGACCGAAGAGCTGGATGAAACCGTCAGCATCCTTATGATCATAAAGATCACCGGTGGTGAAGGAAGCCAAAGACTCACTGTACAGAGAGTAGGGTGAGGTGGTGCCGGCCTTGATGATGTTGCCCTTGTAGAGGCGGAACTTAACTTCGCCGGTCACATATTCCTGGGTGGCTTCAATAAAGGCCTGGACAGCCTCACGAAGAGGTGTATACCACTTGCCCTCGTAAACGATCTGGGACATCTTATTGGCCATATCCTTCTTGGCCTCTGTGGTGGCGCGGTCAAGGATGATCTCCTCCAGCTGCTGATGGGCTTCCATTAGGATGGTGCCGCCCGGGGTCTCGTAAATACCGCGGGATTTCATGCCGACGACACGGTTCTCGACGATATCCACGATACCGATGCCGTGCTTGCCGCCCAGCTCATTGAGCTTGCGGATGATATCGGCCACCTTCATATCCTGGCCGTTAATGCTGGTGGGCACACCCTTTTCGAAGGTCATGGTGACCAGCTCGGGCTGATCCGGCGCTTCCTCCGGTGTGTTGGTCATTAAAAGAACATGCTTGAAATTGGGGGCCTGAGAGGGATCCTCAAGCTCCAGACCTTCATGGCTGACATGCCACAGGTTCCGGTCACGGCTGTAGCTGGAATCGGTGCCGAAGGGCAGGTCGATGCCGTGAGCCTTGCAGTAGTCGATCTCATCCTGACGGGACTGCATGGTCCAGATATCCGTCATACGCCAGGGAGCGATGATCTTCAGATCCGGTGCCAGAGCCTTGATGCCCAGCTCGAAACGGATCTGGTCGTTGCCCTTGCCGGTTGCGCCGTGGCAGATGGCGACAGCGCCTTCCTGACGGGCGATCTCCACAAGTCTTTTGACCATGCAGGGACGGGCCATGGAGGTGCCCAGCAGATATTTATTTTCGTAGACTGCGTTCGCCTTGACGCAGGGCATGATAAAGTTTTCGCAGAAATCGTCTGTCAGATCCTCAATGTATAACTTGCTGGCACCGCTGAGTTTGGCTCTTTCGTCCAGATGCTCCAGCTCCTTGCCCTGACCGACGTCAAGACAGCAGCAGATCACTTCGTAATCGAAATTCTCCTTGAGCCAGGGGATGACGGCCGTTGTATCCAGACCGCCTGAGTATGCCAGAATTACTTTTTCTTTCATAAATAAGTTGCCTCCTGTTTAACTGGTAATGCCTAATATACATCAAGGCATTCACGAATGCAAGGGGTTTTTCACTAAAAAATGTATTTTTATAAATATTTGATGAATAATTACCATAAAACATGAATAAATATTAACAGCATTTGTCATATTGCCACTTTACTTGACACATGATTTGGTTTAAGATAAGATGAGTCACGATAGAAAAAATCTTAAAGTCAGAGGAAATCAATATGATCAAAGCAGGTATTATCGGTTCTACCGGTTATGCAGGACAGGAATTAGTCAGATTATTATTGCAGCATCCCGAGGCAGAGATCGTCTGGTATGGTTCAAGAAGCTATATCGATCAGGCCTACGCGGATGTTTTTCAGAATATGTTTCAGCTCGTGGACGCGAAATGTATGGATGAGGATATGGATGCCCTGGCGGCACAGGCGGATGTCATTTTTACCGCGACTCCTCAGGGCCTGTGCGCGTCCCTGGTCAATGAGGACATCTTAAATAAGGTAAAGATCATTGACCTGAGCGCCGACTTCCGTATCAAGGATGTGAACATCTATGAGCACTGGTACGGCATTAAGCATGCCAGCCCTTCCTATATTAAAGAGGCCGTATACGGTCTGTGTGAGATCAACCGTGAGGACATTAAAAAGGCCAGGCTGATCGCCAACCCGGGCTGCTATACCACCTGTTCCATCCTGACCGCCTATCCCCTGGTCAAGGCAGGCCTGATCGATCCGGCCACCCTGATCATCGACGCCAAGTCCGGCACCTCCGGCGCAGGCAGGGGCAGCAAGGTCGCCAACCTTTACTGTGAGGTCAACGAGAGCATCAAGGCTTACGGTGTTGCCAGCCACAGGCATACGCCGGAGATCGAGGAGCAGTTAGGCTACGCGGCGGGTCATCCCATCACCATCAGCTTCACGCCCCATCTGGTTCCCATGAACCGGGGCATCCTGGTGACGGAATACGCGTCTCTGATGCCGGGCGTGACGGATGCGGATATCCGCAGGGCCTACAATGACGCCTACGCGGATGAATTCTTCATCCGTGTCCTTAAGGAGGGAACCGTGCCTGAAACACGCTGGGTTGAGGGCAGTAATTTTGTGGATATCAATTATAAAGTGGATTCCAGAACGGGCAGGGTGATCATGATGGGCGCCCTGGACAATCTGGTCAAAGGCGCGGCCGGTCAGGCGGTGCAGAATATGAATCTGGCCTTCGGGCTGGAGGAACAGGCGGGCCTTAAGCTTGTGCCCATGTTCCCTTAAGGAAGAGAAGAGGGTATTTATTTGAACAGTAAAGTGACTTACAGAGCGATGACCCCGGAGGATTATGATCAGGTGGCCGCTCTCTGGACAGGCATCAGGGGTTTCGGCATCCGCAGCATCGATGATTCCAGGGAAGGCATCACCCGTTTCCTGCACCGCAATCCCGCCACCAGTGTGGTGGCGGTCTGCGAGGACCGGATCGTTGGTTCCATCCTGTGCGGCCATGACGGCAGGCAGGCATGTTTTTACCATGTCTGTGTGGATGAGAACTTCCGTAAGCAGGGCATTGGGCGCGGCATGGAAGCCTTCTGTGTGGCGGCCCTGAAGAGGGAAAAGATCAACCGGGTCTATCTGATCGCTTTTAAAAGAAATGAGGGCGGCAACGCCTTCTGGCAGAAGATCGGCTGGAGCTGCAGGGACGACCGTAATTATTATGAGCTTTTCCTGAACGATGATAATCCGACCATCTTTAACCGCAGCTAAAGGGGGACTTTATATGCAGTATATCGAGGGCGGCGTCACAGCCGCGAAGGGTTTTTCCGCCTCTGCCGCGGCAGCAGGCATCAAATATAAGGACAGGACGGATATGGCGCTGGTCTATTCCGAAACACCCTGCGTCAGTGCGGGAACCTTTACCAGCAATGTCGTCAAGGCCGCACCGGTGGTCTGGGACAGGGACAAGGTTTATCATGCACCCTTCTGTCAGGCCATCGTCTGCAACAGTGGTATCGCCAATGCCTGTACCGGTGAGGAGGGCATGTCCTACTGCCTGGCGACGGCGAAGGCTGCCGGAAAGCTGCTGGACATTCCGGAGGACGCAGTGCTAGTGGCCTCCACAGGTGTCATCGGCATGCAGCTGAAAATGGACAGAATCGCCGCCGGTCTGGAGCTTCTGGTGCCCGCCCTGGGCAGCAGTATCGATCATGGCCATCAGGCCGCCCGGGCTATCATGACCACGGACACAAAGCCTAAGGAAGTCGCCGTTTCCCTGGAGATCGGCGGCAGGCAGGTTGTCATCGGCGGTATGTGCAAGGGCTCCGGCATGATCCACCCCAACATGTGTACCATGCTGGCCTTCATCACCACGGATGCCGCCATTTCCCATGAAATGCTTCAGGCAGCCTTAAGTGAGGATATCAGGGATACCTTCAACATGGTTTCTGTGGATGGCGATACATCGACCAATGATACGGTTCTCCTTCTGGCCAACGGTCAGGCGGGCAATCCGGTCATTGACGCGAAGAATGCGGATTATCAGGCCTTTGCGGCCGGTCTTCGCATGGTGACCGAAAAGCTTTGTAAGATGATCGCCGGTGACGGCGAGGGCGCCACAGCCCTTCTGGAAGTGAAGGTGGTCGGTGCCGAAAGCAAGGCTCAGGCCGTGACCCTGGCCAAGTCCGTCGTGACCTCCAGTCTGGTCAAGACGGCCATCGCCGGCCATGACGCCAACTGGGGCCGCATCCTCTGTGCCATGGGTTATTCCGGCGCATCCTTTGATCCGGAGCAGGTGGACCTTTTCTTTGAAAGTGCCGCCGGCAGGATCCAGATCATGAAATCCGGCATTGCCGCGGATTACAGTGAGGATGAAGCGACACGTATCCTGTCTGAACCGGAGATCACCGTGACAGCGGATGTGAAAATGGGTCAGGCAGAGGCCACAGCCTGGGGCTGTGACCTGACCTATGACTATGTCAGGATCAACGCGGACTACCGTTCATAATGAGAGATTTGATAAAGGAGCATTTATAATGGAAAAGGATATGCAGCCTTATCTGACGAAGGCGGAGGTGCTGATCGAGGCCCTGCCTTATATACAGCGTTTCAACAGGAAGATCATCGTGATCAAGTACGGCGGCAGCGCTATGATGAGCGAGGAGCTGAAAAAGAGTGTGATTGCCGATGCCGTCCTCTTAAAGCTGGTCGGCTTTAAACCGATCATCGTCCACGGCGGCGGCAAGGAAATCAGCCGCTGGGTCGGCAAGGTGGGCATGGAGGCCCGCTTTATCAACGGCCTGCGTGTGACGGATGAACCCACCATGGAGATCGTGGAAATGGTCCTGAACAAGGTCAACAAGAGCCTGGTCCAGATGGTGGAAGAGCTGGGTGTGAGAGCCGTCGGTATCAGCGGCAAGGACGGCGGTCTTCTGAAGGTCAGAAAGAAGTATTCGGACGGTCAGGATATCGGCTTCGTGGGCGAGATCACCGAGGTCAATCCCAAAATCCTGTATGATCTGCTGGAGAAGGACTTCCTTCCCATCGTCTGCCCTGTGGGCATGGATGGGGATTTCAATACCTATAATATCAACGCGGATGACGCGGCCTGTGAGATCGCCAAGGCGGTCAAGGCCGAGAAGCTGGCCTTCCTGACAGATATCGAGGGCGTCTACAAGGATCCCAGGGATCCCTCCACCCTGATCTCTGAGCTTGGCATTGACGAAGCCCGCGCCCTGATCGACAGCGGCTTTATCGGCGGCGGCATGCTGCCCAAGCTCAATAACTGTATCGAGGCCATTGAAAAGGGCGTTTCCAGAGTCCATATTCTTGACGGCAGGATCCTTCATTGCCTGCTGCTGGAGATCTTTACAAACAAAGGTATCGGTACCGCGATACTGGGACATGATGAAAGCAGGTATTATTATGACGTTACAGAATAAAGCAGTCATGGATTACGCCGAGGAGGCTATTATCCATACCTATAACCGTTTCCCGGTGGTCCTGGACCACGGCGACGGTGTCTATCTTTACGATATCGAGGGAAAGAAATATCTTGACTTTGCGGCAGGCATCGCTGTCTGTGCGCTGGGCTATAATGTGCCTGAGTACAATGAGGCCTTAAAGGCTCAGATCGACAAGGTCATCCATGTTTCCAACCTTTACTATACCACTCCCATGGCGGAGGCGGCCCATCTTTTAACGGCGGCCAGCGGTCTGAAGAAGGTCTTCTTCACCAACAGCGGAACGGAGGCCATCGAAGGCGCCATCAAGCTGGCCAGGAAGTATGCCTGGACCCGGGACAACCAGTCCACAGACCATGAGATCATTGCCATGAATCATTCCTTCCACGGCCGCAGCATCGGCGCCTTGTCAGTGACGGGCAACCCCCATTACCAGGAGGCCTTTAAGCCGCTGATCGACAAGGTGGTCTTTGCGGATTTCAATGATCTTGAGGATGTGGTTTCAAAGATCAATGACAAAACCTGCGCCATCATCATGGAGACGATCCAGGGTGAGGGCGGCATTTACCCGGCGGATCCGGAATTTCTGCGGGCTGTCCGCAGGATCTGCGACGAGAGGGATATCCTTCTGATCCTCATGACTTCAGCCAAGGCTCTTGGCTGCGGCGTGCCCATCGGTGCCTTTGTGGCAGGTGAAAAGGCGGCTTCAGCCCTGACTGCCGGTGACCACGGTTCCACCTACGGCGGCAATCCGCTGGCCACAGCGGCTGCCTGTGCGGTTTTTGATCTTTTTGAGAAGAAGCAGGTGGTGGCCAATGTCTGCGAGGTGGGTGATTATCTGGGACAGAAGCTGAATGCGCTGGCGGAAAAATACAGCTGTATCAAGGAGGTCCGCGGCATGGGTCTGATCAGGGGTATGGAATTTGACAGGCCGGTGGCCACGATCGTCGCCCGCTGTATCAAACGGGGTCTGCTGATCATCTCCGCAGGTACGAATATCATCCGTTTTGTGCCGCCGCTGGTGATTGGCAGAGAGCATGTTGATGAAATGACGGCTGTGCTGGAAAGCGTTCTGGCAGAGCTGTCTGAATAAGGAGGCTTTTTATGAAACCTGACAGTCTGATCTTTGATCTTGACGGGACACTCTGGGATTCCACGGAAGGGATCCTGGCCACCTGGGCGATGATCCTGAAGGACCGGCCCGAGATCCACAAGGTGGTCACCCGTGAGGATATGGAGAGTAATTTCGGCCGTCCCATCTATGAGATCGGGGCCCGTCTGTTCCCGGATCAGAGCGAAGAAGTGGTCAGATCACTTATGGATGAGTGCAACCGGCGGGAGAATGATTATCTGGCGGAGCACGGTGCCCTTTTATATCCGCATCTTGAGGAGACGCTGAAGACGCTTTCGGAGCATATACCGCTCTTTATCGTCAGCAACTGCCAGATCGGCTATATCGAGAGCTTCTTCAAAAGCCATCATACAGATGTCTATTTTAAGGACCATGAGAGTATGGGAGCCACCGGACTTTCCAAGGGGGAGAATATCCGCCTGGTCATGGAGAGGAACGGTCTGAAGCATCCGGCCTATATGGGGGATACCCAGGGGGATGCGGACGCGGCGGCTTTTGCCGGGATTCCCTTTATTTATGCCAGATACGGCTTCGGTCAGGTGGATCATTTTGATCTTGCTGTGGACCATTTTGAGGAGCTTTTGCAGCTAATCGACTAAGGACAAAAGCGTTCTGATTTCAGCAGAACGCTTTTTGGCTTATTTATTGCGGGCAGACAGGGAGGACATCATGGCGGAAAAATACAGACCAAAGCTTTGCCTTACCATGGAAGAGATCAGGGGCATCGGCCGCCGGCGCAGGTTTACAGGCCTGCTGCCGGAGGATGTGCTTGCGGCATTAGGAGAAGAACTGCTTGCCGCCGCATCGCCTGTGATCTGGTATGACCGGCCGGAGAAGGACCGCCTTGAGGCGGCAGCGACCCTGGGCAGGGAAGCAGATGCCCTGATCCTGGGCAGGGAGCAGGAGGGACGTCTCCTGGAGGCCTATGTCCTGGACTGCCTGGCGGGAGAGCTGCTGATGCAGCTGACGGAAAGCCTCAATGAGGCCCCGGGCCTGGCGGGTAACGCCCTGTGCGACTTTGATTTTCCGGAATCCGACAAGGCAGGTGTCGCGCGTATCGGGCGGATCCTGTCAGATGTGTCCGCGGATATCCGTCAGAATGAGGTGGGCATGATGGAGCCCCTCCATTCGGTGGTCTTTACAGCCCGTCTGCAGGCGGCCGGCTCCGGAAAGCATTCCGGGATCTGTGCTTCCTGCAAGAGGAAAG
>CADAIF010000011.1 GCA_902787905.1 uncultured Lachnospiraceae bacterium | reverse complement strand
GATATAGGCAACACTCAGGTCACCGATGACATTGGTGACGATACTGTTGATGACGAAGCACCATGCGGTAACGAAGCCCTGGATCGGGAAGACAACAGAGTTAACCTTATCAAATCCCTGACGACCGAAAACGGAAGTCGGAAGAGATGTTGTGAAGTTGGCTGAACCGCCGATACCCATACCGATCATGGCGATGGAAAGATAGAACAGAGCACTTGTATGACCGTGTGCCAGTACGTTGATGACCAGAGCTGCGGCATACCAGATACCGAACATCTGCATGGTCTTCTTGGTACCGATCTTTGTATCGATGACACCGATCAGCCAGGAACCGAAGACACCGACAAGAGCAACGATGGTCATCAGAGTCAGCGCACCGCCCTGAGACATACCGAAGTCACGGATGTTACGGGTAACCAGCTGAGACATAACACCTACGGAGCAGATCTGGAAAAGACCTGTGTAGATAGCAACAAGCCATGTCTCTTTTGTCTTGAGCAGCTTGCCGATGGACCAGCCGTCATCTTCAGCGGCTGTAAAGTACTCTGCCTTGTAAACCTCATCAGAAACGTTATCCGGATTGAGGCCTCTCTCCTGAGGTGTATTGCGGATAAACAGGATGCCGATAATACCGATGATGATGGCGATAACACCCATCGGGATCGAAGCAGTCTTGATGGTGCCGAAAGCAGCAACCAGGAAGGTCAGGAAAGCAACGTAAGAAGCGGATGCCAGGTTATGACCCATGGTGGTATAACCCATAACGATACCCTTCTTCTTCGGGAACCAGGTAGCAACCAGTGTGCCGCCTGCAACATAACCTGCAGACATCAGAGATGTTGCACAGATGGTCATGGCAACAAAGTACAGCGGAACGGAAGTTGCGTTGCCGCAGATGATATAAGCGATACCACCGATGATCATGAAGAGGCCGGAGGTCATTCTCGCGCCAAGTCTTCTGTTGATCTGTCCTACAATGATGAAGCCGACAACCGCAAGCATGCCTGCGTAGCCGTTGGTCTGGATGATGGTGCCCGGGTCTACCCCGATATTACCTGCAGCTGCGGGAGCCAGAACGTTTGTACCGTCGTTGATCATACCTACATAGAAGTAGAACATCAGCAGACAGTAAAGGATCGTTCCCCATCCGGCTGCGCCAAAGTTGTTCATGGACTGTTTTTCTTTAGCCATATCAGTCTCCTCACTCTTATTGTTTAATCAGGCCGGAGCGCGGGAATCCCCGCGCTCCGGTCCTCTTGTTCCGGGGCCTGCTATTCTGCCCTGGCAGGTCCCGTTCATGGATCGAAGTTAAATTATTTCTTGTTTCTTGCGAACAGCTTCTGCATGTACTCGAGACCGGAATGATCCTCGCTCTCGAAGCCTGTGCCGCCATACTTGTAAACTCTGTCAGCAACAGTCTTGTCGATCTTGTCCTCGTCGATGGAGGCCACGCATCTTGCCATGGAGCCATCGCCCATGTACCAGCGAAGCGGGAAGCAGTAGAAATCGAACCATACACCGGCCGGGATCTTGTCAAGGTCGCCGCCAAGGTTCTCTACGCCAACGATACCGTGGCCGAGCATTTCCTTATGGCAGGGCTCCCATGTGCCCCAGATACCGATGTTCTCAAGATCGCCGTACATCTCATCGTACTTCTCCTGACCGAACAGGCGGATATACTCGAACTTATCGAATTTAGCGTAAGCTTCCTCACCGAACAGCTCCTTGTACTCTTCTGTGATCGGCTTGCCGGTAGCGCCAAGAAGGTTCATTCTTGTCATACCGTTGTTGCCCATAGCGGTGTGCAGCGGATGGTCAAGTGCCTGAGAATCCATAGCTACGCACTTTACGCCATGCTTAACGAACCACTTACCTGCCTCAACACCGGTACCGACGGAGTAATGGTAGTAAGCCTTGGAATCATCGAACAGTCTGTGCATGCCGGTGTTCAGGCAAAGAACCTTACCCTTGAGGTCATCCGGGTTAACGCCGCATGCTGCACATGCTGCGTCGAGGTGCTTGTCAGTGATCAGGCCCCAGGGCTCGATGTCGATCTTGATAACGACAGCCTGGCCTGTGTAAGCGTCAACGGGCATCTCGTGTGTGTAACGAGCGCGCTTGCCGTCGAACTCATACTCCATAACGTGTCTCGGAGCGTCACAATGTGTACCTGTATGCATAGTGCAGTTGATTCTCTGAGTCAGAACACCACCCTTAGCCATTGTATGAGTGTTGTCGATTTCCGGCTTGTCAAAGTACGGCCATCTCGGGATCTCAGCACCAAACGGATGAGTCAGATCTACAAATACTTTTCCCATTTCTTAATTCTCCTTTTTAACTCAAGAAAAAAATAATGTCTCGTGTCTCGTGTCAGATAAATACGTATCAGATACGGGATATTTCCCGTCCCTTTACAGCCCGGAGCCGCCCGGATGGCACAAAGATCCACCCGGGCGTACCCTGGATAAAGAACTTATAAGATAATTAGCAGGTCAGGTAACCGCCGGAGCAGTCGTAGTTGCCGCCGGTCATGAATGCGCTTGCCTCAGAGGACAGGAACAGAGCGAAACCAACGAAATCGTACGGCTCTGCAAGTCTGCCGATCGGCTCTCTCTTCAGGAAGTTCTTGTAAACTTCGGATTCCGGATCGAACATCCACTCTGTCAGCTCGGATCTGAAAACAGTCGGGCAGATGGAGTTGACATTGATACCATACTTAGCAGTAAGATCGCAGGCCATGGAGGAAACCATCAGATCTGCGCCGCCCTTGGATGTGCAGTAACCGGTGTAACCAGCCATACCTCTCTTGGATCTCTGAGAGGTAACAACGACCATCTTGCCGCCCTTGCCCTGCTTAACCATCTGCTCAGCAACGTATTTGCATACGATGTAAACGGACTTGCAGTCTGCGTCCATGATGAACTGCCAGTCAGCAACGGACTGATCAAGGATGTTGGCCGGCTTGTTGTAACCATGGCAGATAGCCAGGATGTTGACTTCGCCGTACTTCTCAACACAGGCAGCAACGAGAGCCTTTACGTCGTCCTCGATCTGGGGATCAGCTACGGCGTATGCGCAGTCGATACCTTCAGCAACGAACTCGTCCTGAAGAGCCTGAAGCTTCTTTGCGTTACGGCCGGTCATGAAGACCTTTGCGCCGGCATAGCCATAAGCCTTTGCCAGAACACAGCCAAGAGCGCCGGTAGCACCGGTAACGAGAGCAACCTTGCCCTCTACGGAAAACATATTGTTAACGAAACCTTTTTCTACGTTTACCATTGCTTTAATCCTCCTGTACGATTCTGATTAGTTCTCAGGATAGTTGATGATAACAAGCATCTTAGCCGGCTTGTCGGACTCGTTCTTCAGACCGCGGCCTTCGTTCGGCGGGAAGCTGATGCTCTCGTTTGCATGAATGACATAAGCCTTGCCATCCTTGTCTGTAACAGTCATCTCGCCCTCAAGTACGAAGTAAACCTTCTCCAGGGGGTTGTCCTCGTAAGCCCAGTCAGCGCCGCCGCCCGGCTCGAACTCGGAGATGCCGATCCAGAATTTGGTAGCGCCTGTCTCATCCTTACCATGATAGCGCTTGCAGGTCACACCAAAATGACCAGCCGGGAAATAGGGCTCCAGTTCTTCATAAGTTCTTTTTACCATGTTACATGTCCTCCTTTTTTATAAAAAAGTTTATTTGGTCAACAGGTTTGTTAACATATTATCAAGGTTTATGTATTTAATACAGAACACGCCGCACATGATTGTGTAACTAGTAAATAAAACGAATTTGACTGTAAAATAATTGTACATTTACGGTGTTATTGTCCAAATTTTAAGTTAGATTATCTAAAAAAAACGTGTTATAATAAGGTAGTATTTCTGACATCATGAAAAAGCACATAAAGATCTCTGTCAAACGCATATGGAGGGCCATCGTTATGACTGTTTCGCGGCACGATATCAATCGTGAACGGACGATCCAATCTATTGAGGACGCTTTTTTAAGGAACTACGCGGCAAAAGGCATTGAGGGCATCAGCATCACCGGTCTGTGCAAGGACAGCGGTGTCTCCCGCTCCACCTTTTACCTTTATTTTGAGGATAAATACGCGGTTTTGGAGAATGTTGAAAGGCGGCTCCTGGACGGATTTCTGGAAGCCAATAAGAATATGCCTTATGTCACCGACCCGGAACAGAAAAACGATCACCCCTTCCAGGTGATCCGTTTTATGCGTGAAAATGAGGAATGGTTCAAGGCCATTCTGGGCCCTCACGGGGATCCCGGTTTTACCTACAGGTGGAAAAAGGTGATCACTTATACCCTGGACGCCCGTCTGGCGGATAAAAACGTCAAAAAGGTCAACAGTGAGCTTCAGGGGGCTATTTTCTCCTCCGGTCTGATCGGTCTTCTGACACATATTATTTTTGAAAAACCGGACGTTTCCGACGAAACGATTGGGCGTTATATGACCCGGCTGCTGGGCTTTTCCTTAAAGCTGTAGGCTTTATTATGTCAACCGTTTGTTAATCATTTATCAAAAAATTGTATATTATTACCAAAAAAGCCGGTGAGATTGTTACTCTCACCGGCTTTTATCGTTGATTATGCCCAATTTAAGTATCAGCCTTTGATCTCCCGGATCTTCTTTGTCAGCGCCGGGCAGATCACATTCAGGTCCGCCACGATCCCGTAATGGGCCACGCCGAAGATAGGCGCGTTGGGATCGGTGTTGACGGCGACGATCACATCGGAGCCCTTAATACCGTTGACATGAGGAACGGCGCCTGAGATACCGAAACCGATATACAGCTTCGGCGCCACGGTCTTACCCGTGATACCGATCTGGCAGTCCTTGGAGATCCAGCCCTCATCCACGGCCGCGCGGCTGGCACCGACACTGCCGCCAAGGGCAGCCGCCAGCTCGTAAAGCTGTCCGAAGCCTTCGGCGCTGCCGACACCGCGTCCGCCCGCGACGATGATCTGAGCGTCCTCGATATTGGCTTTGGTCAGGTCGTCATCCGGGGTAAAGCCCAGAAGCTGAGTCAGCAGAATGCCTGCCGGCACATCGACGGTCTCCTCGGTCACCTGGCCGCTTCTGCCCTCTTCCGGCTCCGCCGCCTTGAAAATACCGGGCTTGAAGGTACCGATCTGCGGATAATCCTGAATACAGATATTGGTATTCAGCTTGCCGTCATAAGACGGACGCATCCAGTAGATGCCTGTGCCCGCAACGATCAGGTCACTGCATTCGCTGGCAATACCGGCATGCATACGGATACTGGCAGCTGCCGCCAGGTCCCTGCCCTCGGTGGTCGCCCCGATCATGATCACCTTCGGGGCGTACTTTTCCGCCAGCTTCTCTAAAATATAAGCGCCGCTCTCAAAGAAGAATTTCTGTCTCAGGATAATGACCTGATCCGCGCCGTTGGCAAAAGCCTGCGCGGCAGCCGCTTCCGGTGCCGGATCGATGATCAGGGCCACCGCCTGCTCAGAGGTCTGCGCAGCGAGGGCTTTGGCCTTCTGCATCATTTCAAGGCAGACCCTTTTGGGCTGTCCGCCGGATAATTCGAATAATACCCAGATATTCTGATTGCTCATGGTCTTCCTCCCTTCGCTTATAAGCAGGCATGTCCCTGCAGAATGTCCGCGAGCTCGGAGACAGCCGCCTCCGGGTCCTCGCCCGGGATCATCTGTCCCTTTTCGATCGCAGGCGGCGGGAACAGGCCCAGCACTTTAGACGGACTCTTTAAATCCTCGGCCGTAAGCTGCAGCTTTTCATTGTCCATGACCGCCACCTCCAGTTTCTTGGCGGCAGTCCGGCCCTTCAGGGTCACATTTCTGGGGCTGTTGGCTTCCTCAGTCACAGAACAGACCAGGGGGAAAGCCGCGGTCAGCTTCTCATAACCATTGCCAGCCTTACGGTCGATGGTCAGGCCTGTATCTGAAATTTCGATCCTGCAGGCCCCTGTCAGAATGCCATAACCCAGGGCTGTCCCCAGTTTTGCCGGCACCTGGCCGGTCACACCGTCAATGGTGCTGGCCCCGCAGAAAATGGCGTCATAGGGTCCTGTGGCATCGATGGCCGCTTTCAGCACCCGGGCCGTGGCCAGGGTATCCGCGCCGGCAAAGGCATTGTCGGTCAGACGGTAAGCCGCCTTGACGCCGAGGCCCGCCGCTTCTCTCAGGATGCTTTCACTGCTCTCCGGCCCCATGGTCATAGCCGTCACCTCACCACCCTTTTCGCCGGCCAGCACAAGGGCGGCTTCAATGGCGTGGCGATCCGCCGGGTTCATCATTTTTCCGGCGCCGCTTCTGTCGATCGTCAGATTGACGCGGTCGATCTTGATATCAGAGACCACCGGAACTTCCTTTAATAATACAAGTATTTTCATGGTATCCTCCTTCTGCAATGACTTGTGTCTTGGGGATAGTCTGATTATAAAACAGAATGACAAAAATAACAAGCAATTGCTTGTTGTTTTCCGACATCAGGAGTATAATATATCTGTCTTCGGATATTTCACTTCAAACAATTCATTTTTTTATTAAAAAGGAGGCTCCTTATGGCAAAAAAGGTACTGTTACTCTGCGGTGATTTTACTGAAGATTATGAGACCATGGTTCCCTTCCAGGCCCTCGGCGTCCTCGGCTACCAGGTAGATGCGGTCTGCCCGGACAAGAAGGCCGGCGAGACCGTCAGGACGGCAATTCATGATTTCCTGGGCGACCAGACATATTCTGAAAAGCCCGGTCACAATTTCGCCCTGACTGCGGATTTTGACGCTGTCAATACCGCGGATTATGAAGGCCTTTTCATCACCGGCGGCCGTTCACCGGAATACATCCGTCTGAATGCGCGCGTCATCCAGATCGTTCAGGAATTCTTCGCGGCCAAGAAGCCTGTGGCTGCCATCTGCCACGGCCCGCAGATCCTGACCGCGGCCGGCGTCTTAAAGGGCGTGAAGGCCACCGCTTATCCGGCAGTCGGACCCGATATCACCCTGGCCGGCGGCACCTATGTCGATGTTCCTGCCGATCAGGCGGTTGTGGATGAGGACGCTAAGCTGGTCACGGCCCCTGCATGGCCGGGCGACACTGCCATCGTGAAGGAATTCGCGAAACTGATGGGCGCTAAAATAGAGATTTAAGCTCCTTATTCTATATAAGAAAGGCCTCTCTTCGGAGGGCGGCAGATCACAGATGCTCCGCCGTATCCGAAGGGAGGCCTTTTCATCTTTAAGGCTTAATCGATCACATACTCCATGGTATATTCCGGGATCACATACTGCCCGCCCAGGACGTAAAGATCTGCCGGCTTGCGGGAGGAAATATAGGTGCCCGCAAGCCTGTAATTCTTAGTATCCATCAGGAGCAGGGGGCCGCCTGCCGCACAGGCCAGGGGACCGCCGCAGAGGCCGTCGGGGAAATTCATCCCGTAGGCCAGGACCACAGCCTTCACCGTGCTGCCGAAAAACTTCCTGGCCACAGCCTCAGAAGTCGCAAAACGGTTGGCCCCGTTCACACGCTCCGTGCTCCTATAGGCTGCCAGGGAGGACGCGGCCCCATCGCTCACCGCGAAGCTGCCGCCGATCAGATAGATCTTGCCAAGACGCTCCTTCACACTTTCAAGATACTTCTTCTGAGTTCCCGACAGGCTCTTGTCCACCAGCAGGATGGGCCGGCCGGCCGCCGCCGCTGACAGGGCGTCGGCAAAGTTTGTGCCGGAGCAGACCAGGAGCTCGGCGCCGGAAGAAATCCCAGCCTCCTTCAGAATGCTGATATTGGTGTCATAGCGGGTGTTTCCGCCCAGACGTCTGACCGTATAGCCGCCCAGCTCATTTCTGATGCTGTCCGGTACAGCCAGGGTACCGCCCAACAGATAGACGGTGCCGCCGCTCTTTAAATACTTCTTTACATTGGCCGCCGCCGCCTTCACATTGCTCTTATTGCAGAGCAGGATGGGGGCGCCTTTTTTCGCCGCCAGATAGCTGCCTGCCAGTGCATCTGCGTAGCTGGCGCCGCTGGCCACGATCACGGTATCAAACTTCGTGACCCCCTTCGCCGCAAGCAGTGCGTCCGCGATCGCTGTCGACGTCCCGTAACGGTCATTGCCGGCCACCCTGTCATAGGGCTTACGAACACCTTTGCTGCTGCCGGTCTTTGAAAGGCTGGCGGCATCGATCCAGTAAAAGGCCTGGTTATAGGCCAGTTCCTTCTCATTGGCCTTATCATCGACTTCAGTCAGGACATACCAGCGGACTTTCCCGTCGATCAGCCGGGGTTCACAGTCCGATAAGGCGGCTGTCATGGTATAGCGGCTGCCCATCAGGCTGCCGTCAGCGGCCACCCTCTGGTAATAAAGCTTCGTATTGTTACCTCGAAGGGTCCACATGATCAGGAAGGTATCGTCGCCAAGGTCCACCAGATAGGGGTTGCCCACGGACTCCCCGGCCGTCGCAGCCGTCGTCAGCCAGCTGGTCTGCGTTTTCCCGGAGGCCTTGTTCATGCTGATCAGGAAGATGTTGTATGGCGTCTTCTGGGTTTTCTGATCATAGCTGGATCCGGCAATCAGATAAGAGGAACTGCTGACCTTAAAGGCGCCTTCGGTAATGCCGGTGATATTGTAGGCCAGCGAATCGTTGGGATCCGTCACTTCGGAAGCCCTCATCAGAAGGTGGTCATCACTGGTATAACCCTCCATATAATCTTCATAGACAGAAAGATAAACCCCTCTTGATTCTCCCACATCGCCATGATTCAGGATCACCACCCTGCTGCCGTCAGTCTCAATAAATTCGTTAAAAGAATGAGAGCACTCCATACTCATATCCTGTATGCAGACCATCTCCCGGGTATCGATCACAAAACCGATATCGCTCTGATGATTGATCCCGGAGCGCGCATACATTTCCCGGGCCATGTGAAGGATCAGATGATCTCCCATCATCACCAGCCGGCAGGCGCCGGCATCAAAGGGTCTGGCCACATCACAGTCATAAATGCCCGTCTCCCCCAGATACTTCCAGTTTTTGTCAAACTTGACGACCCGGATGGTCTCTTTCTGAGGATCCTCCTCGTAGTTTTCCTGTCCGACAACCAGATAGTAATGGTCCGCCGACTCATAAAAGGCACCAAAGAGGTTCAGGAGGCCGGTGATGACCTTGCCCTTCACATAGTTTCCCTTACTGTCATAATAATCAACGGCCACCACAGCGGATTCAGCCCCGATGCCGTCCCGGCCATTGACTGTCATGAGGTAACTGCCGCTTTTGGTTATATAAGAGTGGGGCGTCTCTGCGCAGAACTCTCTGTAGGGATACCGGTAATTGTGGGCATCCACATTTTCAGGATAGACCTCGGCCGGATAATTTACGTTCACCACCTTCACCGTGGAAGCCTTATTGACCGTGACCTGGCAGCCGGCTGATACATTGTTATTCTGCGCCGTGACGGTGATCACGGCCTTGCCGCCGCCCCGGGCCGTCACCTTACCGTCCTTCGAAACAGAGACCACGGACTCGTTGCTGCTGCTATAGGTGTAACCGATCGGATCCGCGTCTGCAGGGCTCTTAGCGCTGATCTTCAGGCTGAAGGACTCCCCGTTCTTCATGTTTTTGGCTGCCGGGCTGACCGTCAGACCCTGAAGGAACAGGAAATTATAATGATCGGCCTTATATTGACTCCATCCGAAACTGATCTTCTGCCAGTTTGCCTCCGTCCCCTCATAAAAAATCTCCTCCGGATCCGACAGTCTGGAGTCAATGGTCTTTACGCTCTTGGGAATATAAAGATCTGAGATGCTGCTGTAGCCGTCCAGGGCCCCCTCAGCGATCTTTACTGTCCCCGTGCTGACAAAGAAAGGCATATCCATGAAGTCATCATAGGCCGCCCTGAGCAGGGTTTTCGGAGATTTCAGATAGAGGGCGCCGCCGGTTGTCTCAAGGACCTTGTGGCCCTCGGCCAGGCTGTAGGACCGGATGCAGCTGTAAGTAAAGGCACAGTCATCTGCCTGCTTCACCGAAGCCGGCAGATACAGATTTTTAAAATGTGCATAGGCAAAGGCCCTCTCACTGATGGTGGTCACGCCCTCCGGCAGGTTCAGCGAAGTCATCTCCGTGGAAGAAAAGGCGTTTTTCCCGATCACCTTCAAAGCGGATGGGAAACGGATGCTCTTTTTTGCTCTGGGACAATAGACAAGCTCCGTGCGCCCCTTATTGTAGAGGGCACCGTCATAGGCACTGTAGGTACTGTTTCCCGATGCGACCGTGATGGTATTCAGTTCATACCACATATAGGCAAAAGAAGGGCTGATCTTCGTCAGGGAGGCCGGCAGCTTCAGGGTCTGGGCCAGGGGGCCGCCAAGATCGTAGGCGCCGTAAACCTCCGTGATCCCTTCACTCAATACCACGGTCTTAATGCTATAGCTGTTATAGGCATCGGCCGTCCAGGGATTGTATTCCTCATCCTCCGCGTCATCATCGCACAGCTCCCAGGTACCCTTTCCGCCGATGGTCAGGGTGGCATTGGCCTTTGTGCCTGTCAGAGCCCAGGTCAGTCTGTCACTTCCGAAGGTCCCCGAAAGGGGGGCTTCCAGAAGAAGATCCTCCTCGGTCTCCGCCGTTTCAGATGCCGTTTCCGTCTCGGAACCTTCCGTTTCAGATGCCGTTTCTGTCTCGGAGCTTTCCGGCTCAGATGCCGTTTCTGCCTCGGTTTCCTCTGTCTGAAAAGCGGTCTCGCTTTCTGTCTCTGTCTCACTGAAAAAAGCGGCAGAGTCAGTCTCCGCCGCTTTCGCTGTCAATGAGACGGATCCGGCCATCATGGCCAGAGATAAAACAAACGCCGTCCATTGCTTTATTCTTTTCATTATCTACTCCATCAAGTTAACGCAAAGTGTTTTTTACGGTTGCGTCGGTCACCGCCAGATCACCACCCAGCACATAGCTGTGGGTGTAATTCAGCTTGTCGATGTAGGCTGCCGCCGCTTTGTAAGCATTACTGTCCACCAGAAGCAGAGGGCCCTTGGCCTGATAAGCCAGCGGACCGCCGCACAGACCGTCCGGATAACTCATGCCCCGGGTCAGGACGACCGCTTCCGCGTCGGTACCGAAGAACCTGTCTGCCACGCTGACAGAAGTCTCGTAACGGTTGGCACCGTAGACACGCCATGCGGAAATGCCGGAGACTGCAGAGACATCAAACATGACAGAGTCACTGACAGCCGACCCGCCGCCGATCACATAGACGGCAGAGGGCTTATTCTCCGAGACATAGGTCTTCTGGGCGTCATTCATCTTATCACCCACCAGCAGGATGGGCTGACCCACCGCAGAGGCTGACAGACAGTCCGCAAAGCCCTTGCCGGAGCAGACCAGAAGGGATTTGCCTTCGACCCCGACTTCCTGAAGAACAGCCAGGTTGGTTCCGTAACGGTCCTTGCCCTGAAGACGGCTGACATTGCAGCCGGCAGCAACCAGACTGTCCTCAAAGGCCTCAGAAACCGCCAGATTGCCGCCCAGCAGATAGACCAGGCCGCCCGGACGCAGGCTTTCCTTCACCTGCTCGGCAACAGCCGCTTCATTATTCTTGCCCACCAGCATGATCGGCGCATTCTTGGCGCAGGCCAGATAGCTGCCTGAAAGGGCGTCGGGATAACCCGTGCCGCTGGCCACCACGATGCATTCCGGGCGCTCGCCGCCGGCCGCTGCCTGCAGACGGGCCTCGATCTCCCCCGCGGTTCCGTAACGATCCTTACCGGCCACCCTCAGGTAGACCCGGATGACCTTCTCCTGCACCAGATTGCCGTAGGTATCCAGGATGGAAAGGGTACAGGTCCCGGGAGCGCTCATGGTCAGGGTACTTGTGTCCAGACCGGTGACCACATCACTGTTGTCCGCACTGACAGTATAAAAACTCGGATCAAAGGTAATGGTCTTTAAGGAAACAAATTTCTTCTGGGATATATTCCAGTAGGAAGTATCCAGCTTCAGCGCCTTTTCAAGGGTCTCACCCTGAGCGTAAACATTATTGTCAGGGCCCATATAGACATTTAAAGTGATGTCCGTGGGCGGATCAGAAACGTCCGGATGCAGACCGGTAAAGGGCCTTGTGCAGATCCAGATGCCCTGGCTGACGATCTCATCCACCGGCTGCTCACAGTCACCCTCGCCGGCAGCATCGCCGAAAAGCTGGGCCCAGCAGCGCACACCGTTCACCTCAAAGCAGCCGATACCCACACAGGTGTAGGTATCCCGAAGGATATTTTCCTTGTGTTCGGGAGAATTCATCCAGCCCTTGGTCACGGTTTCCGCAGTTTTATAGCCGTAGGCGATATTCTCGCCGCGGTGGGTGTGACCATCCGGGAAACAGGTGGACCACTCGGTACCGTCCGGACGGGTATGGGAGAAATAAACATGACTCTCCGCCGCTCTCAGCATGGCTGCCGTCATCAGATCCGCGTCCATACGCAGGGCAGGCAGGCCTGCCGCTTCCCTTTCCGCGTTCATCAGCTGCAGCTCATTGAAGGCTGCCGTATAGCTGCAGGCGCCTTCCAGACCCAGATTCACCAGAACGCTGGGCTCCGCCTCAAGAAGCGTGCTCTCACCGGCCACGTCGCTGACAGCGCCTTCGCCGATGATCTCCACAGCCGCCGCCTGATCCGAATCGCTGATCTCAGCCGCCGGCACTGTAGAACAAAAGAGTCCTGCCGCCATCATAAACGGCAGCAGGACCGCAAATAACTTTTTAACCTGCTGCATGATGCTTCATCCTAATGCAGAAGGAAAGCGTCAATATTGGGACGTACCTTCTGTTCGTAGACCAGACCGGCCATGCACACGCCGAAGTATTTGCGATTCTGAAGCTTCAGCTGATCTGCCGTGGCATCCGGCATCTGGGATGCCAGCCAGTCACACATCTGATTCCTGATCTGTTCACGTTCCGGGTCATACTGGAAATCCTCGGCCTTCAGGCCGCCGCCCCAGTGATCGATCCGTCTGCTGAGTTCTGTCATATAACGATTCTTCATGTTGTCATCCATGATAGTACCTCCTTTACCTCTTTATTGTAATACGAAATGTCCGTAAATGAAAGATAAAATCCGCCCATTTCAAAAGATTTACTCCAGCATGGCCAGGACCGTCTCCGTGGGCATGACGTAGCTGCCGCCCAGGACATAGATGGCGGATGGCCGCGCCTTTGAGATATAGGCCGCCGCCAGAGAAGTATTGCCCTTATCCATCAGGATCAGGGGACCGCCGGCCGCGCAGGCGAAGGGACCGCCGCAGAGGCCGTCGGGGAAATTCATCCCGTAGGCTAAGGTGACCGAATCCGCCCTGTCCCCGTAAAACTGCCCGGCCACCGCCGTGGATGTGGCAAAGCGGTTGGCTCCCGCCAACCGGGTCAGGCCGGCAGAGGTCTGCTTCTTTACGGCCGCTTCCACATCGGCGGAGACGGCCGCTGTGCCGCCGATCACATAGATTTTTTTCAATTTCGACGCCGCGCCTGTCAGATACCGTTTCTGAGCCGCGGTCAGCGACTTGCCCACCAGCAGGACAGGCCTGTCTGCGGAGGCTGCGGAAAGGGCGTCGGCGAAGCTTTGCCCGGAGCAGACCAGCAGCTCGCCGCCGGCCAGACCTGAGGCTTTCAGGATCTCCAGGTTGGTCCCGTACCGGTCCGCGCCGGCCAGACGCTGCACCTTGTAACCACTCATCTGACTGTCAAAGGCCGCGGGTACGGCTGCCGTCCCGCCAAGCACATAGCAGATGCCGCCCTTTTTCAGATACTTTTTGGCATCAGCCACAGCCTGGCTGACCTTGTTTTTATCGCACAGAAGAATCGGCGCCTGCTTTACGGAGGCCAGATAGCTGCCCGCCAGGGCATCCGCGTAGGAGGCGCCGCTGGCGACCACCACGGCATCAAACGTCTTCACGCCCAGCTGCGCTGCAAGGGCATCCGCGATGGCCCGGGATGTCCCGTAGCGGTCCGCTCCGAAGATCCGGTCAAAGGGCGCCCGGATGTGGGTGGAAGCACTGTTCTGTGAAAGGCTTAAAGCGTTGATCTGATAGAAGGTCATCTCACAGGCCGGTCCCTCTGCCTGATCCGTCACATACCACAGGATCTTCCCGTCTGTGAGGATCGGCGCACAGTCCGAAAGATGGCCCTTCATGCGGTATATCCTGCCCGAAGGGCTGCCGTCGGCGCCGATCCGCTGATAGCAGACCTCGGCCGCCTTCCCCTCTTCTGTCCACAGGACCAGGTAAGTCCCGTCCTGCATATCCACCATCTGGGTGTTTCTGACCACCAGGCTGCTGTCTGTATGGTCGGTCAGCCAGATGGTCTTACCGGCCCCGCCTGTCTTGTTGACCCGGAGGACAAAAACATTGTAGGGCATCTTCCGGGTCGCCTGGTCATAGCTGATCCCGCTGATCAGATAATCGTTTTTGCTGACCTCAAAACCGCCCAGAGCCGCGCCGGTGTAGTTATAGCCCCACACCGGGTCATTGGACCGGGCAAATGTCATAGGATCATAGGCCGCATCGGCAAAGCTGTCCTCAAGGTCGTTGAAAACGCTGACCCGGACGGCTCTGGGATTGGCATCGCCGTGATTGACCAGCACAACCTTGTCCCCGTCCAGCCGGACAAATTCAGTAAAGGAATGGGAGCTCTGATATTCCACGGTATGGGCCCGGGACATGGTCTTCGTATCCACCGTCAGCAGAAGGTCCGTCTGATGGGTCACCCCGTTCATATCCTCATAAAGCAGCCGGCTCATATGCATCAGAAGCTCATCCCCCTTCATGGTCATGCGCAGGGCGCCTGAGTTAAAGGGCAGGGAGATATTGCAGTTGTAGAAGCCGCACTCACTCTGATAGTTCCAGTTTTTGTCAAAGCGGACTACCCGGATCACTTCGACATTATCATCACAGGCGTAGTTGCTCTGGCCGGTCACCAGATAGTAACTGTCGCCGGACTCGTAAAAGCCGCCGAAGATGGGCAGCATGCCCCGAATGACCTTCGCCCTCAGGAATCGGAAATCGCTGTCATAGTATTCCGCCAGGACCCGGGACTCGGAGGTGTGCTGGTCATAATGGCCCTGCACGATCATATAGCCGCTGCCGCTTTTTGTCATGTAGGAGGTCAGGTTCTGAGCATGGGTATTCACATAGTCCTGGTACTCCCGGTTGATGGCCCGGAGGGCCGGCTGATAGTTCACCTCTGTCACGGTCAAAGTCTGTGTCTTTTTCACCGTCACCGTGCAGATAGCCGAAACGCCGTTATTATGGGCCGTCACCCTGATCTGACAACTGCCGGAGGCTCTGGCCGTCACCTTACCCGCCTTGTTAACGCCGGCTACCGTGGGATTGCTGCTTTCATAGCTGTAACCTATGGGGTCCGCGCCGGCCGGGGTCACAGCTCTGACGCTTAAGTTGAAGCTTTCCCCGTTCTTCAGGGTCTTTTGTTTTGTGTTTAAAGTGATGGCGGTCAGATATTTGAAATCATATTTGTGGGGCGAAAAGTCCTGAAGGATGCTTACCGACTTCCACTGGGTCTGGCTGCCGGCGTAATAAACCTTTTCCGGCCAGGTTAAAGAAGCCCGGCACTCGGTCAGGGAAGCCGGAAGGCCCAGGATGGAGATGCCCCTGCCCAACGCGCCCATGGCGATCTTTTTGGTGCCCTCCGCCGCAAAGAAGGGTCTTGGCGTATCTGACTCCGGCACAAAGACCAGGGTCTGGGGACTCCGGGTGTAGAGGGCGCCGCCCCGGGTAAAGCAGGTCTTACTGCCTTCTGCGACATTCACCCGGCGGATACTGCTGCCTAAGAAGGCCAGTTCATTCACCTCAGCCAGAGAGGCGGGCAGGTCCAGCTGACTGACTTTGGAGGACTGGAAGGCTGCGTAGCCGATCATCTCCACGCCCTCCGGCAGGGTCAGCGCACGCTGCTCAAGAGAGCGGAAAGCATAGGCGGAGATCTCCTTCAGCTTCGGGGAAAAGACCAGCTTGCTGATCCTGCGCGGGCAGAAGATCAGGACCTCCTGACTGCCGTCATAAAGCATGCCCTCATAGCTGCTGTAATCGGGGTTGCCGCCGGCCACCGTCACGGAGGCAATGGAAGACCAGTTGTTGGCAAAATAGTCAGACAGGATCGACACCGTTGAGGGCAGGGACAGGGTCTTCACGTCCTGCAGGCGCATGGTGCTGCAGAAACCGTCGATGCCGGTGACGCCCTCCTCCAGGACCACCGAGGTGATAGTGTAATCCTCTGAAGAGGAATCGTTCCAGGGATTATGTTCCACGTTTTTCGGATCGTCACACATCACCCACTTCCCCTTGCCGCTGATGGTCAGGGTGCAGTTTTCCTTCGTCTTTCCGGTGATCGTATATTTCAGCCTGCTGCTGCCGAAGCTGCCGGAAATGTTCACCGCCGCATCCAGCAGCAGAGCTTCCTCGGTCTCAGCTGCCGTCTCGGATACTTCCGCAGTCTCGGTATCCTCTGCCGTCTCGGTCGCAGCCTCTGTTTCCCTTGTGATCTCAGTTTCGGTGAAGGTTTCCGTCTCCTCATAAACTTCTGTTTCGGCGGCAGTATCTGTTTCGGAGGCGGCTTCGGTTTCGGCTGCCCTTTCAGACGCCGGTACAGCTTCGCTTTCTCCGGCCGAAAGCAGGGCTCCGGCGGCTGTGCCGAAAGGCGTTAAAGTCATGGCCAGTGCCAGCATCAGGGCAATGCCTTTCTTGTATCTTTTCATTTCTCATATCCTCATATTATGTAAGTCATCACTCTTTCTTCTTTATAACTTATATCGGTCGAAATTACAAGCCGTGTCCGCTTCGCAATTTCTGTTTTCATTCACAGGCTTTTATGGTATCATTAGTATCACGTAACCAATAAAAAAGAACAGGAGAATCGCTATGCTGATCAAAGAAAACGTGTGGATCACCCCCTACAAACTGGAGCGGACCCTCCACATCTGTCTTCCCGATGATTATCATGAAAGTGACCGGCGCTACCCGGTCATGTACATGTATGACGGCCACAACCTCTTCCTTGATGAGGATGCCACCTACGGCAAGTCCTGGGGGCTGGCCGAATATATAAAAGACTTCCCCAGACAGATGATCATTGTCGGTCTGGAATGCAACCATGAAGGCAGCAAAAGGCTGGAGGAATTCTGCCCCTACCCCTTCAGGGATTTTGACGGCACCCGGGTGGAGGGTACCGGTCAAATCCTTATGGAGTGGATGTCCACTGAACTGAAGGCTTATATCGACAGCCACTTTCGCACCCTTCCGGACAGGGCCAATACCGGTATCGGCGGCAGCTCCATGGGCGGCCTCATGGCAGTCTATTCCGTCGTCCGCCACAATGATGTCTATTCCAGGGCAGCCTGCCTGTCCAGTGCCTTCACCTTCTGCTGGCCGGCCATGAAGAAGCTGGTCACGGAAACACCGGCGCTGGATCCGGACACCCGCATCTACCTGAGCTGGGGCAGCAAGGAGTCCGGCCGCAAGCCGGGTCTGGTCCGCTATACCAACGCCAACCTGACCCTGGCCCACCTGCTGACCATGCGGGGTGCGCTGACCTATCCCTACCTGCAGGTCTACGGCGGCCACTGCGAGGCAGACTGGGAAAAACAGAACCCCGTCTATATGCCCTTCCTCTGGGAATAGCCGCAAAAAAGAAGCCTGAGAAAAGGAACAGAGTTCTTTTTCTCAGACTTCTTTTTTATTTCACCATAACACGGATATTGTTGATCTTCATGGTCACGCCCTTAGAGGCGGCCGCCTGCTCCAGGCGGCTGATCAGGGCAGCCTTGCCGACGCTCAGGCTCCTGGCCACATAGTATTCCTTCTTCTTCGGATCCGACTGGCT
>CADAIF010000010.1 GCA_902787905.1 uncultured Lachnospiraceae bacterium | reverse complement strand
CGGTCCCGTCAGGCCGGGACAATTGTAGAACGTTCTCGCAAAAGTCGTGACTTTGGTTTTGTCGGCAAACAAAGTGGCCGGAATGTTACCCTTCAAGCCCGTACACCCATAAAAGGTACTCCAGAACGACTCTGCATCGGGGCAATTGGCGAAAAGATCGGCAGGGATTACACCTGCGGCGTCCTTTTAAAGGGCGGACATCATCTGAACGACGCCAACGATCTCCTTTACAGACAGGGGGAGCTCCACTGGTTCAGGGGCAGGCGTATCGATAATCCCAACACCCACGGGACAGGCTGTACCCTGTCCAGCGCCATCGCGGCCAATCTGGCCAAGGGTTACGACATGACGACCTCCGTGGAGCGGGCCAAGGCTTATATTTCCGGCGCCCTGGAGGCCATGCTGGATCTCGGCGCGGGAAGTGGTCCCATGAACCATGCCTTTGCCCTGACCGGGCCCTTTGCCGACTAGGACCGTCCTATGCTCAGCCTGATCCTGGCCATTTTAAGCAGCGCGGCGGTCTCCGTGGTCATGCGGACCGGGGAGGCCCGTATCCGGGGGACGATGGGGATGTTCGCGGTCAATTACGCAGTCTGTGCCTGCCTGTCTCTGGCCTTTGCCGGGGGCATCCGGCCGGCGGACACGGCCGGGATGGCTTTTGCTGCCGGTCTGGGCCTGATCTCCGGCGTCCTCTACCTGACCTCCTTTGCCTTTCTGAAGTTCAACATCCATTACAATGGCCTGGCCATGGCCTCGACCTTTATGAAGCTGGGCGTGGTCATCACGACCCTGATCGCCATTTTTATCTTCAGAGAGCAGCCGAAGCTCACGCAGACTCTGGGCATTTTGCTGGCGGCGGCAGCCATTCTCATGCTGCATGCCGGCGGCGGTGAGGAAGGCGACAGGCGTTTTCTGTGGTTTCTGCCCCTGCTGACCCTGTGCGGCGGTGTGACGGATGCCATGGCCAATGTCTACGAAAAGATGGGCGCGCCGGCCTTAAAGGATACCTATCTGGCCTTCACCTTCGGCGCGGCCTTTGTCTGTGCCCTGCTCATGTGCCTTATCCGGCATGAGAAAGCCGGGAAGGCAGAGCTTTTGTGGGGCATACTCATCGGGATCCCCAACTATTTTTCCTCACGTTTCCTGCTGGCTGCCTTAGCCGCCCTTCCGGCGGTGGTCGTCTATCCGGTGATCAATGCCAGTGTCATCCTGCTGACAGCGGCGGCCGGCCGATGCTTCTTCGGAGAGCGGCCCGGCAGGCGAAAGCTGGCAGCCATGATGGTGATCCTGGCCGCCCTGATCCTGCTGAATCTCTAAGGGCATCTTGCTTTTGAGAGGCATCAGGACGGAAAAGGCGCTTAAGGAAGGACTCCCTGCCCGGCGGGGCTTGACAAAGCGGGATATGGGCACTATAATGTAAATTCGAAAATGGTTTTCAAATTATAAAGAAGCCTTCTTCAGAGGGCTTCTTCTCTTTTAGGAGTACATATGGCTGAACTGATCTGTAAAGACCTGGCCCTGGGCTATGAGAACCAGGTCCTGGTACAGGGACTGAATTTTGAGGTAAATAAAGGCAATTACCTGTGCATCGTCGGCGAGAACGGCACGGGCAAATCTACACTGATGCGGACGCTTCTGCATCTTCAGAAGCCCATGAGCGGCACAGTGGAGCTGGGAGACGGGCTGACAGCGACGGAGATCGGCTATCTGCCCCAGCAGACCCTGGTGCAGCGGGATTTCCCGGCCTCTGTCAGGGAGGTGGTCCTCTCCGGCTGCCAGGCCAGGATGGGCAGGCGGCCCTTCTATTCCCGTGAGGAAAAGAAACTGGCCGCGGATAACATGGCGCGGATGGGCGTCAGCGACCTGGCCGGCAGGTGCTACCGGGAGCTTTCCGGCGGCCAGCAGCAGCGGGTCCTTCTGGCCCGGGCCCTGTGCGCCACGGAAAGGATGCTGCTTCTGGACGAGCCGGTGGCGGGGCTGGATCCTAAGGTGACTTCGGAAATGTACCGGCTCATCAGCAAGCTGAACGAGGAGGGCATCTCCATCATCATGATCTCTCACGATATCGCTGCGGCGGTCCATTATGCCAGCCACATCCTGCATATCGGGACGGAGATCTTTTTCGGCACCACCGAGGCCTACCGCAAGTCTCCCATCGGCAGGCGCTATCTTTATGACGAGGAGGAGAAGGCATGATAGCTCAGATCGCGGAATATATGGCTTATCCCTTCGTTCGTTACGCAGTGATCGTGGGCGTTCTGATCGCCCTGTGTTCATCCCTTCTGGGCGTGACCCTGGTCCTGAAGCGCTTCTCCTTCATCGGAGACGGTCTTTCCCATGTGGCCTTCGGCGCCATGGCTGTGTCGACAGTGCTCAATCTGACCGACGACATGCTGCTGGTCCTGCCCATCACGGTGATCTGCGCGGTTCTGCTTCTGTGGACCGGCCAGAATACCAGGATCCGCGGAGATGCGGCCATCGCCATGATCAGTGTGGGGGCCCTGGCCATCGGCTACCTGCTGATGAATATTTTCTCCACCTCCACCAATCTGTCAGGTGATGTGTGTTCCACCCTGTTCGGATCGACCTCCATGCTGACCCTGAGGCTGTCGGAGGTCTGGCTCTGCATCATCCTGTCCATCATCGTTGTGGCTGCCTTCATCTTTTTCTATCATAAGATCTTTGCCGTGACCTTTGATGAGAATTTCGCCAGAGCCGTAGGCACCAGAGTCAATACCTACAATCTGATCATTGCCGTCATCATTGCGGTGATCATCGTTTTGGCCATGAACCTGGTGGGCTCCCTTCTGGTATCGGCCCTGATCATTTTCCCGGCCCTTTCCGCCATGCGTCTGTACAGGAGTTTCCTGTCCGTGACCATCTGCTCGGCGATCCTGTCCGTGATCTGTACCCTGGCCGGCATGCTCCTTTCCATCCTTTACGGCACACCGGTAGGCGCGACCATTGTGGCCGTGGATATCCTGGCCTTCCTGATCTTTACGGCCATCGGCAAGGCTGCAGGCAGGGAATGATACGGTATTTGCGGATTGATGAAAAGTCAGATCTGTGATATGCTAGGGAAAGGTCAGTCTGTAAGGGAGAATAGATATGCCAGTCAATGTAAAAAGTGAGATCGGGAAACTGAAAACAGTGATGCTGCACCGGCCCGGCAAGGAGCTGGAACACCTGGTTCCGGGCGAGCTGGAGCGGCTGCTGTTTGATGATATCCCGTATTTGAAGACGGCGCAGCATGAACATGACGTGTTTGCGTCTCTTTTATTGGAAAACGGCGTCAGGGTCGTCTATATCGAGGACCTGATGGCGCAGGTGCTGAAACAGGATCCGGACCTGAAGGCTGCTTTTGTCCGGGACTTTGTCCATGAAGGCGGCAGCAGGGTCCGCCGTTTTGAAAAAGAACTGTGTGATTATCTGATGTCTTTTTCAGATGAAAAGGAGCTGGTTTTAAAGACCATGTCCGGCGTCAGTCTGGAAGAACTGGACAGTCCGGTGCGCCGGCCGCTGATGGACCTCATTGAGCCCTCCAGGCGGTTCCTTCTGGATCCCATCCCCAACCTTTATTTTACCAGGGATCCCTTTGCCTCCATCGGCCGGGGCGTCAGCCTGCACAGGATGTATTCCCGTACCAGGCGCAGGGAGACGATCTACGGCCGCTATATTCTGGAACACCATCCGGAGTTCGCAGGGCAGGTCCCCTTCTATTACCGGCGGGATTTCCCCTACCATATCGAGGGAGGCGATATCCTGAACCTGAGCGAAAGGGTCCTGGCCGTGGGCATGTCCGAGCGGACCTCGCCGGAAGCCATTGAGCTTTTGGCGGAGCAGATCTTTTCGGATCCCCAGGCGCTGATCAGCAAGATCCTGGTCCTGGATATTCCCAACATGAGAGCTTTTATGCATCTGGACACCGTCTTCACCCAGATCAGTGAGGACCGTTTTGTGGTGCATCCGGGCATTCTGGGCAACCTGCGCGTCTATGTCCTGGAAAGGGGCAGGGAAGGCAGTATGAGCGCCAGAGCGCTGACAGAACCCCTTAAGGGAATCCTGGCGGACCATCTGAACCTGTCAGAGGTGGACCTGATCCGCTGCGGCGGCAATGACGGTATCGCCTCTGAAAGAGAGCAGTGGAACGATGGTTCCAATACCCTCTGCATCGCGCCGGGCAAGGTCATCGTCTACGACCGCAACTATATCACCAATGAAATATTAAAAAAACACGGCATCACGGTGATCGAGATGCCGAGTTCTGAGCTGTCCCGCGGCCGCGGGGGCCCAAGATGCATGAGCATGCCGCTGGAGCGGGAAGAAATATAAGGCCGGATCAGGTCAGTTTACGGCCGATCCATATAACGACACAGGCGCCGATGACAGCGGCAATGATATTGCCGAAGGTGCCGTAGGCGGAAAATCCGATGAAATTCAGGATAAGACGGCCGACATAGCCGCCGACGATGCCGAGAACGATGTTCCTGAGCATGCCGCCTTCGCTGTCCATGATCTTGCCTGCGATCCAACCGGCGATGGCACCGATGACCAGGGCACCGATAAAGCCTGCCTGCAGAAAGTTCATAATCATGCCTCCTTCCCTTTGAACTGTTGTCAGCTACAGTTTATCATAAAATGGGATATATGACACCATCTTTTTTAAGAGGGCTGCAGATCCCGGATCTCTTCCGGCGATCGGCAGTCCTTTTTGTGTCCGAAAAAAACCGTAAGCCGGCCCGGCATTTTTTAACTTCACATACAATAAGTAACTGACAGAATATGATAATACGGCTTTTTTTGAAAACAACGTCATGACAAAGGGGCAAAAAAGTGGTATAATAAAGAAGCAATATGAGTGAAAAAAAGGAGGGGGATCGGGATGAATAAACGCCATCTGGACATGATGCTGAACCTCTATGTCAGCAGGTTTGAAAAGCTTGGCGATGAAAAGAAAAAGGCAGAAAGTATCCGTTGGAGAGCCGTTGACTGTTTCCGGAAAAACTGGCAGCCTGACGCGGAGGATTTTGCGGCCATGTTCGAGCAGGCCTTCGCCGGTGCCCGTGAACTGAACGACCGGTCGCTTCTGCAGCCCTTCGAGGGCGTGAGCATGCTGCTGACTCATCCGGAGGAGGTCGCGGCGGTTAAGGACGCCCTGCTGCTGCCTGCCCGGGAGGATCAGGGCAAGCTGGAACTGCGCCAGACCAGGATGATCACCGCAGCCTGCCAGATCAATCAGCGGATCGCTGCTTACGACCCGGATTGGAAGTACCCTCTTAAGCAGAATCATATGCTTTTCCTGCTGGCCCTTATGAAGCCGGCGGAGAATTATTTTTACAGGTCCACGGATGCTTCCGGCTGGGCGAACTGTGTCGAATTCGGTCAGGATCTCGGCAGCGGCAGGACCTTTTCTCTGCCATACTATTATCAGATGTGTAATGAGCTTTGTGATATTCTGGGAAAGATCGATTTTATCCCGGCTCTGGATGAGGCCCATATGCCCCGTGCCGAGCGGCATTTTGACGATCAGCTGCATCTTCTGACCTACGACCTTATTTACTGCTGTCAGGCCCATCATTTTTACAGGGAGGCTGAAATCCCCAAGCTGACGGTCAAAGCCCGTCTCCGTAAGGCTGTCCTGCAGGAGCGGATCGACAGTCTTGAAATCCTGCTTGCGGGCAAACGCTTCCAGTATGAAAAGCTGGGAGACAAGTCTTTCAGCGGTGATGTGGTCGGACGTAAGGTTTCACATACCAAATACGGGGAAGGCCTTGTGACGGGTCTTGACGGGGATAAGCTGACGGCCAGCTTTGCGGACGGCGAGCGGAAGTTTAAATACCCCCATGCCTTTGTCAGCGGTTTCCTGACCCTGGATGACGGTGAATACATGGAAGGCTTCCGGGAAAATGCGGAGCAGGTACGTACCAGAGACCAGCTGCTGAAGGAGATCAAAAACCTTGTCAGTGAGCTGGATGGCCTGAAAAAAGAGATCTCTCAGTAAAAAAAGAAAAAAAGTATTGACATATCAGAGGAGTTAGCGTAAACTAATCTCATCACAGGAGATAAAACTCCTGTCAATGATCATAGTCGTATTTGAACTCCTCTTTTAGACTGTATCATAAAAGTCCGGGGTGTTTCACAGGAAGGGAAGCCTGTGAAACACCTTTTTTCATGTTAAAGATAATTCTGTGCGATGTACCGGGCCGGCCCGTCCTCATCGTTGCCCGGGCAGATGTCGTCAGAGGCCGCGATCAGGCGGGGGTCGCCTCCGGACACAGCGATGCCGGTCTGGGCAAAGCGGAGCATTTCAAGGTCATTTAAGGCATCTCCGAAGGCGGCCATGTCCGATGCGTTAAGATCCAGCATATAAAGCAGCCTGGCCAGGGCACCGGCCTTACTGACGTCTCCTGAGGCAAATTCCAGGTAAAAACGGGTGGAGCTTGTCATATAAAGATCCGGAATCTGCCGGAACCTTTCCGCCAGGGCCTGCCGCGCCGACGGATCTGTGACCACCAGGTCCAGCCCCTCAATGCGGTCTTTGTGGGCCAGAATGAAGGCGGACATATCCGCCACCGGCCTGCGCGTGGCCCGCATATAATTGCCGGTTGCCACCGTGACGCCGAAGGCGGCAGGGTTATCATAATAAGCCTGAGATGTGTAGGCCCGGCCCTCTGTAAAGCATTCGCAGGGCCAGGGCAGGTCTTTGAAGATCTCCGCCAGAGAAAGGACCAGGCCGGGATCCATATCGGTGCCTGCGATCCGCCGCTGACCGGTCAGCTGAAAGATGCTTGACCCGTTGGAGGTGATCGCGTATTTGATACAGGGCAGGGCGGTGACCTGACAGGGCAGAGCACACAAAGGCCGGCCGCTGGCGACCACGACATGGATACCGAGTGCCGCAGCCTGAGTCAGGATCTCACAGGTATAAGCAGAAACGGTGCCGTCGCTTCTCAGAAGCGTGCCGTCAAGGTCGAAGGCCATCAGTTTCGGGAAGTCTGGCTTTCGGATATTTCGCATAGACTGCAGAAACCTCTTTTCTTTTTAGTACTTCAGGAGTATAATAAGACTATAGTAAATTATACCACACCCTGGCGTAAAAGGGGAACAGGAGGGCTGTCCAATGGGCTATTTGGAAACTTATGAGAGCTGGCTTGCCAATCCGTATTTCGATGATGCGACAAAGCAGGAGCTGCTCAGTATTAAAGATGATGATAAAGAGATCAAAGAGCGTTTTTATCAGGACCTTGAGTTCGGTACAGCAGGTCTGAGGGGTATCATCGGCGCGGGTACCAACAGGATGAATATCTATGTTGTCCGCAAAACCACCCAGGGACTTGCCAACTATATTATCAAGCAGAACGCGAAGGATATGGGTGTCGCCATTGCCTTCGATTCCAGACATATGTCCACAGAGTTCGCGGATGTCGCGGCTCTCTGCCTGGCAGCCAATGGCATCAAGGCTTATGTCTTTGACGCCCTTCGTCCCACGCCGGAGCTTTCCTTCGCAGTCAGGGAACTGGGCTGCACGGCCGGCATCAATATCACAGCCAGCCATAATCCGCCGGAATACAACGGCTACAAGGTTTACTGGGCTGACGGCGCGCAGATTACGCCGCCTCATGACAAGGGCATTATGGCCGAAGTCAAGGCTGTGACGGATTTCAAGGATGTCCTGACCATGGATAAGGCTGAGGCCATCGCAAAAGGTCTTTATGTCGTGATCGGCAAGGACGTGGATGACAGTTATATTGCCCGCCTGAAGGAGCAGGTGAAGAATCCGGAGATCATCGCGAAATACGCGGATCAGATCAAGATTGTCTACACACCGCTTCACGGTACCGGCAATGTGCCTGCAAGGCGTATCATGAAGGAAATCGGCTTCGAGCATGTTTATGTTGTTCCTGAGCAGGAGCTGCCGAATGGTGATTTCCCGACTGTCAGCTACCCCAATCCCGAATCGGATGAAGCCTTTGTCCTGGGTCTGGAGCTGGCAAAGAAGGTGGATGCCGATCTTGTTCTGGCCACGGATCCGGACGCTGACCGGCTGGGTGTCAGGGTCAGGGACAGCCAGGGCGTTTACCATACGCTGACCGGCAATATGTCCGGCTGCCTGCTGGGTGAATATACCATCAGCCAGATCGCTGAAAAACAGGGCCTTCCTGCGGACGGCGCTCTGATCAAGACGATCGTTACCACCAATATGGCGGATGCGATCGCAAGAAATTACAATGTGAAACTGATTGAATGTCTGACCGGATTTAAGTACATCGGACAGCAGATCCTGAGATTTGAAACTGAGGGAAAAGGGACTTACCTCTTTGGATTCGAGGAGAGTTACGGGTGCCTGATCGGCACACATGCGCGGGACAAGGATGCCATCGTCGCAACAATGGCCCTTTGCGAAGCAGCCGCCTACTATAAATCAAAAGGTATGAACCTCTGGGATGCCATGGTGGCTATGTATGACAAATACGGATATTACAAGGATGATATCCAGTCCATCTCCCTTTCAGGCATTGAAGGCCAGCAGAAGATCCAGAATACGCTGGAGACGCTGCGCCAGGAGCCGCCTGCAGAAATCGGCGGGTACAAAATACTGTCCGCAAGAGATTACAAGAAGGATACTATTGTGGATCTGGCCACAGGCGCGGTCAGACCGACCGGTCTGCCTTCCTCCAACGTGCTTTACTATGACATGGAGGATGACGCATGGCTTTGCGTAAGACCGTCCGGCACCGAGCCCAAGATCAAATTTTACTATGGTGTCAAGGGAACCTCTCTTGAGGATGCGGACCAGAAGTCCGCAGAGCTGGGGAAGGCTGTTCTCAAGATGATCGATGAGATCATGGGTTAAGCATTCACGGTGAACCAGAATCAGACAATTAAAAAGGCTGCCCTGATGGTGAGTGATCACCACAGGGCAGCTTATTTTTACAGGAAATTGCAATTGCCTATTTCCCGCTCTCTGCGGGGGCTTCGGTCTCCGCTGTTTCGCTTTCAGTCTCCGGCTCGGGCAGGTCAAAGCTGACGGCTTTTTCGGCCAGGTCTTCAAGGGCGTCTGCCGGCAGAGCGTAAAGGCCATTGTCATCCATCTTCAGAGGCAGGGTCAGAGTCAGCCTGCTGCCGGTCGGAATGGCGGTCAGCCGGCTTTCCAGGATGGGCAGAAGACTGTCCAGATAGGCATCGTTGTAGGCCTCCGGACTGAGGTCGGCAAACTCATAGGCCTCGTTTCTTTCATTCCAGGCAGAGGCCTGGGCCGCCAGGTCGGCGGCGCATTCCGGGATCAGGGTCACGGGCGTGACCGTCACAGTCACTTCCTCTTCACCCGGGCTGACTTCGAATTCCGCCTTACTGTAAAGGGTCGTCAGGAGACTGGAGACCCTTTTTTTCATCTCCTCGGAAGGGGTGGAAGCGCCAAGGGTTCTGATCAGAAGATCCGTACGATTATCCAGCCATGCCTCTCGCTGAGATGAGATCAGGGCCGTGGACTGGCCGGTCAGGTCGGCATACTGGGTATAGTCACCCTTGAAAAGCGTCAGGATCACGGCCTGCGCGCAGTCCTGACTGTTAAAACTCCTGGCACAGCCGCACAGAAGCAGCGCCGCCAGAAGGAGCAGTATCAGTTTTTTCATAATATCACCCGTCTGGAAAAATCATAGATAAGCGGAAAAACGCCTTCTCTACTATATCATATTTCCAAAAAGATGAAAGCCTTAAATGGGAGGCGTTTGGAAAATCCGCCAACACTTTAATATGATAAATCGGTAAACCTTTTAAATATATATAAAAACCGTTATTATTAATAAGACCTTTCCAAAAAATTTGGCAATAAATCTTTGACCAATAATTATCAAATTGTGATTATGCACAAAATTTAAGGAATTTAATGTGAAATTTGACATTTTTTTCGCTTGGGTGTATAATTATATCAACTAGAAGACCCTGTGTTGCGGGGACCGGCCGGGTTTCCGCTTTAGGAAGAAAGGGGTGTTACCTTTGCAGCAGAGCGATATTATTAAAGTCAGACGCGCGGTAAATGCCAACGTTGGGCAGAAGGTCCGTGTAAAGGCCAATAAAGGCAGGCATAGATTTGCGATCATTGATGGTGTCATTCAGGGCAGCTATCCCAGCGTTTTTACGATTCGTCTGAACGGTGACGGGAAAATGGCTGACAGGCTCGTTTCATACAGCTATACGGATGTGCTGACACAGGATGTTCAGCTGGTGCTTTGCAAGTAAAGGCACGTGAAAAAAGACCGGTTCACTCCGGTCTTTTTTCATTTTAAGAAGCAGGGCTTCTAAAAGGCATTCAATATAATGATAAAAAAACTTGATAGTTTCTCTTGAAAAAAGATGCAATGTACCTTATTATTATTTTGTATACACAGTACAAATAATGTACAATCAGGGGGTGATTGTCAATGTCAGGCATAACAATCGCGGCACCGGCCAAGATCAACCTGGGCCTGGATGTGATCCGGAGACGGCCGGACGGCTACCATGAGGTGCGCATGATCATGCAAATGCTGGATCTTCATGACACCGTATTTATGGAGATCACGTCGGAACCGGGCATCCATCTGACCATGGATCTGCCGGACCTGCCCACGGATGAGGGTAACATTGCCTTCAGGGCGGCGGATGTCATGATGAAGCGCTTCGGGATCCGGGAGGGTGTGCGTATCCATATCGAGAAACGTATTCCTGTGGCGGCGGGAATGGCCGGCGGCAGTACGGACTGCGCCGCGGTCCTGGACGGCATGAATTCCCTTTTTAAGCTGGGCCTTGACAGGCAGGCTCTGATGGATATCGGTGTGACACTGGGGGCTGACGTACCTTACTGCCTGCTCAGGCAGACCGCCCTTTCGGAAGGCATCGGAGAGCTGCTGACACCGCTGCCGGCTCTGCCGGACTGCCCGGTGCTGATCGCCAAACCGCCGGTCAGCGTCTCTACGGGGCATGTCTATCAAAGCCTGAAGCTGGATGAAAGCATCCGGCATCCGGACATTGACGGCATGGCGCAGGCCCTGAAAGCCGGGGACCTGCATGGCGTGACAGGCAGGCTTGGCAATGTCCTTGAAACGGTGACGGTGAAGGAACATCCGGTGATCGAGGATATTAAAAAGATCATGATTTCAAACGGGGCCCTGGGGGCGCTGATGAGCGGCAGCGGGCCAACCGTTTTCGGAATATATGACAATGAGGCCTCAGCAAAAATGGCGTATGAAAAGCTGAGTGCACAAGGCGGACCGGCCGGACAGGTTTATCTGACGAGGCCGGGGAAGAACTGCGGTTTTTAAGCAGTCATAAGTCAGGGAGGGAATGACCTATGAAAGACTTCGAAGTAACTATCAATGAGTACCTGCCCTTAAGAGATGTTGTCTTTCAGACGCTCAGGAGAGCCATTCTGAAGGGTGAACTGGAACCCGGAGAGCGTCTCATGGAGGTGGCACTGGCTAACAAAATGGGTGTCAGCCGTACACCTATCCGTGAAGCGATCCGTAAGCTGGAGCTGGAAGGCCTTGTGATCATGATCCCCCGTAAGGGTGCCGAGGTGGCCAGCATTACGGAGAAGGATCTGACGGATGTGCTGGAGGTGCGTTCCTCTCTTGAAAAACTGGCGATCGAGCTGGCTGCGGAAAGGATCGCCGATGAGGATATCGAAAGGCTGAAGGCGGCCTGCAAGGATTTTGAGGAGGCTCTGGGCGACCCGGATGTGACGGTCGGCGCGGAAAAGGATGTCGCTTTTCATGATGTGATCTATGAAGCGACCCACAATGCCCGTCTGATCCAGATCCTCAACAATCTGCGGGAGCAGATGTACAGATACCGTCTGGAGTACTTAAAGGATCCGGCTTCACATCCTCAGCTGGTCAGGGAGCACCAGGAACTGGTGGAGGCGCTTTCCGCCAGAAATAAAGAGGCGGCTTCCGCAGTGATGCAGAATCACATTTACTATCAGGAACTTGCAGTGATCAGGAAGATCCAGAAACAGCAGGATAAATAGGGGCGATCTGATACATGACAGAAAAGGTCATTCTTTCGGTCAGCGGATTCGGCGATATGGTCGGTGAGGACCGGGGCGCCGAGCTGATCACGGCGGCCCGCTTTTACCATCGCAACAGGAAGCATTTCGTCCTTTATGAGGACAGTGATTCCGGGGTTGATACCGGTGGTATGATCAAGATCGGCGACGGCCGGGTGGATGTGATCCGCAAAGGCGAGGATCATGTGCACATGGTGTTTGAAGAAGGGAGCGGCAGCACCACAGTCTATCACACCACGGCAGGCGAGCTGACTATGGAAATATTTACCCAGTCGATATATACCAGGGCGCGTGAGGATGAGATCATTACCCGGATCAGCTACGGTCTGACCCTCAATGGCTCATTCGTTGCGGATTACAAGGTGCAGATCCGTATTCAGTCTCAGGAAAAGGCGGAGCTGAATATGCTTGACAATGGGAGTGATTTACAGTGAAAAAAGGCGGCAGAGTTCTCCTGTACAATATGAACCCGGCCCGGGCCAGGCAGGTTCAGCTGGTCTGTGTCAGAGCCGGCGTCAGGGTCAGTCTTGTGGATGCGGCTTCCTTTGGCGAGAAGATCGGCGCCTTAGCCGGCCTGACGGGCTTTGAACCGGCAGGGGAGGCTTATGAAGGGGAAAACTTCACGGATGAGATGATGGTCATGATCGGGCTTTCCGGCCCGGATCTGGACCGTTTTCTGAATACCTTCCACAGTATGAAGGTGGCTTCGGTAGCTTTAAAATGTGTGCTGACACCTGTCAACAGCACCTGGACCTCCGTACAGCTTCATGAGGAGCTGTCTAAGGAACGGGCGTCCATTCAGGATTATCTTTCCCGCAAGAAAGCGGAAAAAGCCGGGCAGGCGGAAAAGAAGGGAGATCACTGATTTATGGCAGACCATCTGGTCATTTCATTAAACAGAGAATACGGCAGCGGCGGCCGGGAACTGGCGGACATTCTGTCCAACCGCCTGGGCATGCCGGTGCATGATGATGATATCGCCGGTATGGCGGCGGAGCACAGCGGGATCCGCAAGGATTATTTTGAGAAGGTGGACGAGAAGCCCACGGACAGCTTTCTTTACATGCTGGCCATGAATACCTTTTCGGTGGCCAGTTCCCTCAGCCCCTTTGATAATACCCTGTCCAGCGACAAGCTTTTCAACCAGCAGTCAGAGGTGATCCGTCATCTGGCGGACACAGAGGACTGTATTATCGTCGGCCGTTGCGGAGGCTACATCCTCAGGGATTATCCCAAATGCGTCCGTATTTTCGTCTGCGCAAGCGAAGACTACCGTATTAACCGGGTCATGGGCTACGAGCAGGTGGATGAAAAGGAGGCCTTAAAGAGTATCCGGCAGATGGACCGCCGCAGGGACAATTATTTCGGTTACTATGCCGGTGAGGACTGGAAGGCCGCGGGCACCTATGATCTTTGTGTGGACAGCAGCATCCTGGGCCTTGAGAAGGCCGCGGACCTGATCTGTCATTATCTGGAGCTGCGGTTCGGAAGCTTAAAGGGCTGATAGGCTATTTACTTTTGGAACCGGAATAGCTATAATAAACTAGAGAGCGTAATGCGCTCATGTAACTTATGTAATGAGTGTTTAGGTGGAGGTATTTATTATGTTGGTACCAGCAAAAGAAATGCTGCAGAAAGCAAAAGCCGGCCATTACGCAGTCGGTCAGTTCAATATCAATAACCTTGAGTGGACGAAGGCCATCCTTCAGACAGCTCAGGAGCTTCAGTCTCCGGTCATCCTCGGCGTATCTGAGGGTGCAGGCAAGTATATGTGCGGTTACAAGACCGTCGTCGGCATGGTCAACGGCATGCTGGAAGAGATGAATATTACCGTACCGGTAGCCCTTCATCTGGACCATGGTACCTATGAAGGCTGCTACAAGTGCATCGAAGCCGGTTTCTCATCTGTCATGTTTGACGGTTCTCACTATCCGATCGATGAGAATGTCGCAAAGACCACCGAGCTGGTTCAGGTTTGCCGTGACAAGGGCCTGTCCATCGAGGCTGAGGTCGGCGCCATCGGCGGCGAGGAAGACGGCGTGATCGGTATGGGCGAGTGCGCTGATCCCAATGAGTGCAAGGCAATTGCGGATCTGGGTGTGGATATGCTGGCTGCAGGTATCGGCAATATCCATGGCAAATATCCTGAAAACTGGCCGGGCCTGAGCTTTGAGACTCTGGCAGCTGTCCAGGAGAAGACCGGTGATATGCCTCTGGTTCTTCACGGCGGTACAGGTATCCCGGATGACCAGATCAAGAAGGCGATCCATCTGGGCGTTGCCAAGATCAATGTCAACACCGAGTGCCAGCTGGTCTTCGCTGAGGCGACAAGGAAATATATCGAGGCAGGCAAGGACCTTCAGGGCAAGGGCTTTGATCCTCGTAAGCTTCTGGCTCCGGGTACTGAGGCCATCAAGGCTAAGGTCAAGGAGAAGATGGAGCTGTTCGGTTCAGTCGGCAAAGCAAACGACTGATCTTAATAGTATCTGAAAGTCAGGGTCTGCAGCCGCTGTCGGCGCAGACCCTCTTTTAAAGCAGGAAAGATCGACAGGGGGAAGACGCGAAGTGACAGAGATCAGGATGCCAAAGGCCGCGGAAAGGATTCTGGAAGCGCTGGCGAAGGCCGGTTATGAGGCCTTTATTGTCGGCGGATGTGTGCGGGACAGTCTGATGGGCAGGGAACCCAAGGACTGGGATATTACCACATCTGCCAGACCGGATCAGGTCAAGCGCCTTTTCCGGAGGACGATCGATACGGGAATAAAGCACGGGACAGTGACCGTGCTTATGGACGGCGAGGGCTTTGAGGTCACGACCTACCGGGTGGACGGCAGCTATGCGGACGGCCGGCATCCGGATCAGGTGACCTTCACGCCCCTACTGGAGGAGGACCTGAAACGGCGGGATTTTACCATCAATGCCATGGCCTATTCTCCGCTTGGCGGACTGGTGGATATTTTCGGAGGTCAGGAGGACCTTAGAAGCGGGGTGGTCCGCTGTGTGGGGGAGCCCCAGGCGCGTTTTGATGAGGATGCCCTGCGTATCCTCAGGGCCCTGCGGTTCGCGGCCCAGCTGGGCTTTTCCATCGATCCCGCCACCCAGGCGGCCATCGGTGATCATGCCGGCCGGCTCAGCCTGATCAGTGCGGAGCGTATCCGGGAGGAACTGGTGAAGCTTCTTGTCTCGCCCCATCCGGGCATGATCCGTCTGGCCTGTGACCTGGGTCTGACGGCGGTGATCCTGCCTGAATATGACAGGATCCGGGGGCTGGAGCAGCATTCTCCCCACCATATTTATGATGTGGAAGCCCATACACTGGCGGCCCTTGAAGCCTCTGAACCGGATCAGGTGCTGCGCCTGACCATGCTTTTGCATGACTTCGGCAAGGCGGATGCGGAACGGATCAGTGTGAATGGCCGTGAACGGTTCCAGTATCATCAGGAGATCGGGGCGGCCATGGCGGACCGGATCCTGCGGCGGCTGAAGTTTGATAATGCTACCCGGGAGCGGGTGGTGCGTCTGATCGGCGCCCATGACCTCAAGTACGAGGCGACCGAGAGGGGACTGCGCCGGGCCCTGCACCGGGTAGGCGCGGATATCTTTGATGATTTCATCAGGGTCCAGCGGGCGGATATCATGGGCAAAAATCCCGAGATCATCCCAAGCCGTCTGGAGGGCCTGAGGGTGCGGGAAGCGCTCTACCGGAAGGTGATCGCTGAGGGTCAGTGTTATTCGGTGAAGCAGCTGGCGGTGAACGGGAAGGACCTGATCGCGGCCGGCATCCGTCCGGGCCCGCAGATGGGCAGTATTTTAGAGCGTCTGACGGCAGCGGTCATTGAGGATCCTTCCCTGAACGAGGCCCGGATACTGACGGCTATGGCCCTGCGTCTGGACGGTAATATCAGCTGAACAGAAAGGTATAAAAAAAGCATCTCAACCCTGAGATGCTTTTTTTGTCCGGGATCAGCCCAGATAACGTGTCTTGACCCTCTGCCAGAAGGTCTTTTTCTGGGGTGTCAGCAGCTGGCCGCCGCGGACACTCTTGACACTGGTGATGTAGATGCCGCCCACCATAGCCTTGATCTCCTTCTTGACGGGGATGGTCTCGAAAACATCCGCGTCACACATGAATGTGCGGATCTGGGGACCGACCTTGGCCTTGACGATGGGAACCCTGCTGCGGCGCATTCTCTTGGGAATGCCGTCCACAACGATTTTGGGAAGCCCGGCTTCAGTGATCTTCATTCTCTTTTTGTCGATGACAAGCAGGGACATCAGCTGTGCGGCCTCAGCCAGTTTCCGCTGGGCCTCTTCAGACTGTTTGGACTGCTTATTGGCCCACCTGATGAAAAAGATGGCGGCCACGATAAGTACGGCGATCAGAATGATTGCAATCAGCTGCCCGGTGGAGAGACCGGCGACAGCAGCTAAAGGTGTTATATTCAAAACGCTTCCTCCTCCTCTGAAATCAGTCAAAAGTCAGTTTAACATTTTTTCCTGACCTTGCCAATAGTTTTTAGATAAAATCATGCGTCGATGTGATTTTTCTTCAGCATTTCCGCGATCTGTTCCTGCACGATACGGCCGGTGTGCCGGCGCTCGGACCGGTCCATGGCCAGCATATCGACCGGCCGGCCGAATTCAATGGTCACCCGGGTCTTTCGGATGGAAGGCATATGGCTTTCGAAGATATTTTCCGTGTTGGAGATGGCCACCGGGATCACGGGGCAGCCGGCCCTTTCAGCGATCTTAAAGCTGCCTTCCTTGAATTCCAGCATTTCATCCCCGGGCGTGCGTGTGCCTTCGGGGAAGATGACCATACTCATGCCGGCCTTGACAGATTCGATGCTGCCCAGGATGGATTTCATGGCAGCCCTGACATCCTCTCTGTCCAGGAATTCACAGTCCAGGATCCGCATCCAGCGCCTGAGCAGAGGGATCTTTTCCAGCTCCTTCTTGGCGATAAAGGCGGAAGGGTCTTTGAGATAGGGGTAGATGCTGACGATGTCAAAGTAACTGCGGTGGTTGGCCACATAGAGGACCGCGCCTTCAGCGGGCACGTTCTCCCTGCCGATGACGGTCAGAGAAGTGCCGGAAAGCCAGGAGATGCTGCGAAAACCCCAGGAGACAACTTTGTATGCCATGTGCTGCATTGCCGCCTTGTGTTTTTTGCCGAAGATGGCTTCCACCAGGAAGAGCGGCAGGCTGATCACAAAAAAGATGACCAGATAGAGCACGACCAGAATGGTTCGTATCATTTCTTATCCTCCGACTTGTCCTCTGCGACTTCTGTGACATCTGCAGGCGCCATGCGGGCCCGGTCGCGGCCGAAGACCTCGCAGGTCTTCTTCAGATAATCCGCCAGCCCGTCATTGAGGCAGCCCTCCGGGAAACGCCATGCCCAGTTGCCCTGGGCCGAGGCGGGTGTATTCATACGGCATTCGGAACCCAGACCCAGAAGGTCCTGCATGGGGAAGATGGCGTAGCGGGCCGTGGAGCCCAGGGCCAGACGGATCATATCCCAGTGGATATTGCCGCCGTCACTGTTGACATAGCGGCGCACCTTGTCCCTGGCCTTGTCAGAGAGCCCCTGATACCAGCCCACGGTCGTGTCATTATCGTGGGTTCCGGTGTAGCAGATGCAGTTTTCATTATTGTACATGTAGGGCAGATAGCTGTTTTCATCGGTGCTGTTGAAGGCAAACTGAAGGATCTTCATGCCGGGGAAACCGCAGGCATCCCGCAGCTTTTCCACCTGGGGCGTGATGATGCCCAGGTCCTCCGCGAAGATGGGAAGGGGGCCCTTGACCCACTTGCCGCCGATGGCGCTTTCCGCGCCGTAGGGAACGGCCCAGTAGGATTCCAGACCACGGAAATGGTCGATCCGCAGATAGTCCACCAGCTCAAGCTGGCAGCTGACGCGCCGTACCCACCAGGCATAGCCGGCCTTTTTGTGGGCATTCCAGTTGTAGAGGGGATTGCCCCACAGCTGGCCTGTGGCTGAAAAATAGTCAGGCGGGACGCCGGCCACCACAGTGGGATAGCCTTCGTCGTCCAGACAGAAGAGGGACTTGTTGGCCCAGACATCGGCACTGTCCGGTGAGACAAAGATGGGGATGTCGCCGACGATGCGGATGCCGCGGTCGTTGGCATAAGTCCTGAGGGCGAGCCACTGGCGGCGGAAGAGGTACTGGACAAAAACATAGTAGCCGGTCTCCTCGGCGTAAGTTTCCATCAGCTTTGCCTTTTCTGCCTTTGTGGGATTCTGCCACTCCTTTTTCCAGTCATGCCAGGAAACCCCGCCGGAAAGCCCTTTCAGGGTCATGAAGAGACAGTAATCATCCAGCCAGTCGGCATTCTTTTCATGGAAGGCCCTGATCTCGGCGGCCACATCCTTGTCAGGCGCGGCCAGATAGCGGCGGTAAGCCGCAGCCAGAAGAGCATTTTTCCACTGGATGACCGGGCCATATTCCACGTGATCCGGGTCAAAATCCGGATGGCCCTGAAGGTCTGCCTCCGTGATGAAGCCGTCCTTAAGGAGCAGGTCCGGGCTGATGATCAGGGGCTGGCAGGCGAAGGCCGAGAAGGCCTGGTAGGGTGAATCGCCGAAGCCGGTGGGACCCAGGGGCAGACACTGCCAGAGGGACTGGCCGGAGCGGTCGAGAAAATCTATAAAATCATAGGCGCCCTGTCCCAGATCTCCGATGCCGTAGGGGCTGCGGAAGGAGACCGGGTGGGCCAGGATTCCGGAATAGCGGGGGCGGACCTCCGCCTTTGTGCTTTTAACATTTTCTGCTGTTTCAGACATGGTTGACTCCTCTTTATCTTTATGAATATTCTTTTCAAGTATACCATATGAAGAACTGCTTTGCACGGGTTTCGTTCCATTTTTCGGTTTTACACGAGGGGGCAGTTATGATATGATAAAAAAGCGATTATATGCGTAAAATTATGTGAAACAAAGAAGCGGAATAAAATGAGTGAGACCAGAGACTGGCTGTTTGGGGTCCTGACCCCGCAGTTAAAGGATATAACGATCAGCGGCGCCCGCAGAAAGGGTGAGATCCGCAAAATAAAGGTGCGGCCCCTGAAGCTTAAGGGGGAGCTGCTTTTCCAGGTGGAACGTTTCTCTGAAACCCAGGTCTTCCATGAGAACCTTTCCGGTGAGCAGGCGGCCGACTGCCTGAGCCCTCTTCTGGGACCGGATTACAGGCAGGTTCTGGTGAGACTGCCGGGCCGGGAAATGACCGCCCTTTTCAGCAAGAAGGGCAATATGCAGCTGCGGCTGCTCCTGCATGGCCTGAA
>CADAIF010000009.1 GCA_902787905.1 uncultured Lachnospiraceae bacterium | reverse complement strand
CCCTGTGTATTTCTCTGCCAGGAATTCAATCAATGCTCTGCCGTATCCTTTTCCCTGGTAATCCGGCTCCGTTGCTAAGTTTTTGATTTCAAGAATACCATCTCCCTCATCGGTCACAACGCACTCAGCCTTGATACCGTCATCGTCAAGTACGTACATGGTTCCTCTTTCAAGGTATCTGTCAATCATATCTTCCTGCTCATCTGCCAGAAGCAACAACGTAAGATACTGTTTTTTATCGTCGGTTATCTTATAAATCTTCATGCTTTTTATTCAGCCCTTCCATCCGAATATAATACTCCAGCAGTCTCAGGACATAGTCAGGCGCATGTCTGCTATCTCTCTCCCAGTCCGTGACCGTACGATAAGGAATCTGGAAATAATCGCAGAATTCCTTTCTGTTCATACCTGTGCTTTCCCTTAACTCTTTTATCTTAGTCTGGCAATCCATCTTTTATCATCCTCCAGGTAATTATGCATTGCGTATATTATAACATGTGGTTAAATATTATGCAATGCGTAAATATTGAATTCTCATATTCTGAATGTACTTTATGCCCCGTGAGGCAACAGATAAAGCAAAATCATGTCCACGACCCTCCCAAAAGCAATATCGTGTCCACAACCTGCCCAAAAGCAAAAGTATAGCCACAACCCTCAGAAAATCGAAGTCTCGAAAAGTTTCCTCAAACAGAAAAAGGGATCTCTGCTGGCCTGGATCGTCATGGCCCCGGATTGCAGAAATCCCTTGAATTAGCGGCTTTTTCAGCCTTCCATTATGTATTCCTTGTCAGTAAAACTACCGTTTCGCAATGGATACTGTGTGGGAACATGTCGCAGCATCTGACCTTCTTCACTTTATAACCGCCCTCTTCCAGTATCCTCAGGTCTCTGGCCAGGGTGGCCGGATCGCAGCTGACATAGACGATCTTTGCCGGCTGCATCTTCAGCATGCAGTCAAGAAGCGCCTGGTCGCAGCCCTTCCGGGGCGGGTCAACTACAATAATGTCCGCATGGATATGGTTTTCCCGGTAGGCCTGCGGCAGGACTTCCTCGGCCTTGCCGACATAAAAGTGAGCGTTTGACATACCGTTCAGGGCCGCGTTGCGCTTAGCATCCTCGATGGCCTGGGGCACGATCTCCACGCCGTGTACTTGCGATGCTTTCTGAGCGATGAAGAGGGAGATGGTCCCGATGCCGCAGTAAAGATCCCAGACCACATCCTGCGGCCCCGGATCCGCGAACTCCAGCGCCGTCTGATAAAGACGTCTTGTCTGCACCGGGTTGACCTGGTAAAAGGACAGGGGTGAGATCTGGTATTTCACATTGCCGATATAGTCCGTGATATAGTCCTGTCCCCAGAGAGTTCTGGATGTCTCCCCGAGGATCACGTTGCTTCTTGACATGTTCGGGCTCACGGAGATGCTCTTCATACCCGCAATTTCCCGAAGCTTTGAGATCAGGGGATCCGCGTGGGGGAGCTTCTGTCCGTTGATCACAAGGCAGACCAGGATCTCCCCGGTCTGAAAGCCTATGCGGGTAAGCACATGTCGCACCAGCCCTTTGCCCGTGTTTTCGTCATACGGCAGGATCTGTTCATCCGCCATCCACTGCTTGACGACAGACAGGATCTGTTCGTTGATCTCCGGCTGGATATAGCATCTTTCCGTATCGATGATGGCATGGGTCCGGCCGGCGTAAAAGCCTGTCACGATCCGGCCTTCCTTATCCAGGCCGACAGGATACTGCACCTTATTCCGATAGTGCCAGGGCTCTTCCATCCCCATGATCGGCAGCATTTCGTAGTCTGACACATGGCCGACCCGCTCCAGAAGCTGCCGCACCTTTTCCTGCTTCCAGGCCAGCTGGGCATCATATCGCATCGCCTGGATCTGGCAGCCGCCGCAGCTTCTCGCCACAGGGCACCGGGGCGTGACCCGGTCCGGGGAAGGCGTAATAATGTTCATCAGACGGGCAAAGCCGTAGTTTTTCTTCAGCTTGATGACCCTGGCGTCGATCTCATCGCCGATCAGGGCGTCTTTTATAAAAAAGGTGAAGCCGTCCACCTTTCCGATGCCGGCTCCCTCTGTTGTCAGATCTTCGATCGTAAGCCTGATACTGTCATTCTTTTTCCACATTGGATAACCCTTCTTCTTCAATGATATCTTTATCTTAACAAAAAAACGGAGGGAATGATATAATAAAGGAAGTTTTAAGACAATCTTTTTTGAAAGGAACAGGGTCATGATCTATCTGGATAATGCCGCGACATCCTTGCTGAAACCGGCCTGTGTTTCAGAAGCTGTCATAAAGGCCATGTCCTCCCTGGGCAATGCCGGACGGGGCGTTCATGAGGCGTCACTGACTGCTGCACGGACAGTTTTTGATGCCCGTTTAAATCTGGCTGCCTTTTTCGGCGCGGAAAGTCCGCAGCAGATCGTCTTTACGGCCAACGCCACGGAAGGGCTGAATATCGCCATTAAAGGGCTTCTCTCTCCCGGTGACCATGTGGTAACGACGATGCTGGAGCACAATTCCGTCCTTCGGCCGCTCTATGAAATGCAGGAAAGGGGTGTCCTTCTGGATTTCGCGCCCTGCGGCCCTCTGGGCACGGTGGATTATGAAGCCATGGAAGAGCTGATCAGCGATCACACCCGGGCTGTGGTGTGTACCCACGCCTCCAATCTCACCGGCAATCCGGTCGACCTGGCCAGGATCAGTCAGATGGCGAAGGCCCACGGCAGTCTTCTGATCGTTGACGCTTCCCAGACGGCCGGCATTTTCCCCATCGATGTGCAGGCCCTGGGAATCGATGTCCTGTGCTTTACGGGGCACAAAAGTCTGCTGGGCCCTCAGGGCACCGGCGGCATGTATGTCCGGGAAGGTCTGAAAGTCAGGCCGCTTCTGTCCGGGGGCAGCGGCATCCAGAGTGACAGTAAAAAGCATCCTGAAGAGATGCCGACGGCTTTGGAAGCAGGTACTTTAAACGGCCACGGGATCGCGGGCCTGAATGCGGCCATCGGCTACATTAACCGCTGCGGCACAGATGCCATCCGCCAAAAGGCGCTGCATCTCATGCGCCGTTTCTGTGATGGCGTCAAAGACATTCCGGGTATCCGGATCTATGGCGACTTCTCCTCTGAAGAGCGCTGCCCTATTGTGGCTCTGAACCTGAAGGACTTTGATTCCTCCCAGATCAGTGACGAGCTTTATATGACCTACGGCATCTCCACGCGGCCCGGCGCCCACTGCGCCCCGCTCATGCATGAAGTCCTGGGCACAAAAAAACAGGGCGCCGTACGATTCAGCTTCTCCCATCTGAATACGGAAGAAGAGATCGACGACGCCGTGAAGGCTCTGTATATGATTGAAGCGGATTTCAGATAGATCCTATTTGGAAGTTTTTCTGATATTGGTGTCCAGCAGGCGGTTGAAGCCCAGCCACTCCTGCTGGGGCTGCGCCCCCTCCAGAAGTTCAGTCATGGTCTCCATACGGGCGTCCGTGTTGTCCGCCAGGTTCAGGGCCATGGCCTCCGCCAGGGCCGGTTTCTTGGGTGAACCGTACTCCAGCTCACCGTGATGGGCCAGAATGCAGTGCTTGAGCTCATTGGCCAGAAGGACCGGGAAACCGGGAATCTGCCGGATGACCTCCCCCACCATTTCCGTGCCGGTCACGATATGGCCGATCAGCTGACCCTCGTCTGTATAATCATTGGCCGGGAAGAGGGAAAGCTCCCTGGTCTTGCCGATGTCGTGGCAGATGGCCGCGGTCAGGAGCAGGTCACGGTTCAGAATGGGGTAGCGGACGCAGAAAAAATCACACAGCTTTGTGACGCTTAAGGTGTGCTCCAGCAGGCCGCCCACGAAACCATGATGGACACTTTTGGCTGCGGAATGCGCTTTGAAGGACTTGATAAACTCCTTGTCCTGAACAAAGAAATGCTCCAGCAGGGCCCTCAGATGAGGTTCCTGAATGCTGTTGATCAGGTCCAGCAATTCTTTATACATGGTCTCCACGTCATAACGGCTGCAGGGCATGTAATCCTGGGGGATGTACTCTCCCTCCTGGGCCCTGCGGGCCCGGCGCACGTTCAGCTGCAGCGCCCCCTGGAAGGTGGTCACATTGCCGTCCACCCGGATAAAATCCATGGCCTCAAAATGCTCGATCCCCGGGTTCAGGTCCCAGATCTTGGCATCGATGGTGCCTGTCTTATCCTGCAAGATCATGGAGTAATAATTCTTTCCCGCCTTGGTTTTCAGCTCCCGTTTATCCTTGCAGAGATAAACCTCCGAGAGCATCTCATTTGATCTCAGTGTCTGTATATATTTCACGGTTTTTTCCTTTCAAAATCCTGTGTTGATGGTATTTGTCCGATTTTTTTATAGTAACTTATAAGGTGTCTTTTGTCAATGCGGGCGGGGCTGCCAAGATTGACAATCACACCTTTTCATTATAAGATGAAAGCACTTCATGAAAGGTTGTGCAGACAGATGAATGAAAAAGCTTTAAGGATACTTGAGTATCCTAAAATCATAGAAATGCTGACCGAACACGCCAGCTCCCCCATGGGGCGGGCCATGTGCAGGGACCTCATGCCCGCCACTGACCTGGCACAAATCCTGAAAGGGCAGATGGAAACCGCGGACGCTCTGGCCCGGATCTACAAGAAGGGCAGCGTCTCCTTCTCAGGCATCCGGGATATCCGGGGTTCTCTATTAAGGCTCAGTGTCGGAGCCTCTCTTGGCATGTCCGAGCTGCTGAATATCGCAGCCACCCTGGACGTCGCCCTGAGGGTCAGGACCTATGGCCGCAGGGAGGCGGAGGATGAAGACAGGGACAGTCTGGACGGACTCTTTAACATGATCGAGCCGCTGAGGCCTTTAAGCCGGGAGATCCGCCGCTGCCTGGTGGACGAGGAAACCGTGGCCGATGATGCCTCTTCCGCTCTTAAAAGTATCCGGCGGCAGATCCGTCTGACCAATGACCGTATCCATTCCCAGCTGACCACCATGGTCAACTCCTCGGGTATCGGTTCCAAGCTGCAGGACGCCATCGTGACCATGCGTAACGGGCGTTACTGTCTTCCGGTTAAGGCTGAGTACCGGTCTCAGGTCCCGGGTATGATCCACGACCAGTCTTCTTCCGGCGCAACGCTCTTTATCGAGCCTATGGCCATCGTGAAGCTGAACAATGAGCTTGGCGACCTGGCTTCCAAGGAAAAAACCGAAATCGAACATATCCTGGAGGATCTAAGCGGACAGGCCGCTGCCTGGACGACGCAGCTGGAGCAGAATGTGCAGGTTCTGACCACCCTGGATTTCATCTTTGCCAAAGGCATGCTGGCCAGGGATATGAAGGCCAGCGAACCCATCTTCAATGAGGATGGCCGTATCCATATCAAACAGGGCAGACATCCCCTGCTGGACAAGCGCAAGGTGGTGCCTATCGACCTGATCATAGGCACGGATTATCATATGCTGATCGTCACGGGCCCCAACACGGGCGGTAAGACGGTCTCCCTGAAAACGGCAGGGCTTCTGACCCTGATGGGTCAGGCAGGTCTCCATATTCCGGCGGCCATTCATTCGGAGCTGGCCGTCTTTCAGGATGTTTTCGCAGATATCGGTGATGAACAGAGTATCGAGCAGAGTCTCAGTACCTTCTCCTCGCATATGACCAATATCGTCCGTATCCTGGAGGAAGCGGACTCGGGCTCCCTGGTGCTTTTCGATGAGCTTTGCGCCGGCACCGACCCCACAGAGGGTGCGGCACTGGCCATCTCCATCCTGAAGCATCTGCTGGACCGGGGCGTCACGACCATGTCCACCACCCACTACAGCGAGCTGAAGGTTTTCGCCATGACCACGGAGGGTGTCTGCAACGCCTCCTGTGAGTTCGATGTGGCCACCTTAAGTCCCACCTATCGTCTTCTCATCGGTATCCCCGGCAAGAGTAATGCTTTCGCCATTTCCGGCAAGCTGGGCCTGCCGCAGGAGATCATCGATGAAGCCAGGAAGAATATCGATACCCAGCAGCTGAACTTTGAGGAGCTCCTGGCCGATATCGAATCCAGCCGCAAGACCATTGAGTCTGAGCAGGCGGAGGTGAGCAGCCATAAGGCGGAAATTGAAAAGCTGAAGGCCCAGCTGGAATCCCGCCAGGCGAATCTGGAGAAGCAGAAGGAACGGATCCTGACCCAGGCCAATGAGGAGGCCCAGCGCATCCTGCAGGAGGCCAAGGATTTTGCGGACCAGACCATCCGCACCATGAACAAGCTGTCCAAGTCCGGCGGCGTGGATATGAAGGCCATGGAGAAGCAAAGGACGGCGGTCCGGGAGAAGCTCTCCAAAACCGGCGAAAAGAAGACCGAGCCTGTCAAACGTACAAAGCACTACACCGCCGCTGATTTCAGGCAGGGCGACCTGGTACGCGTCGTCAGCATGAATATCAAAGGCACCGTGGTCTCCAAGCCAAACAGTAAAGGCGAGCTGACGGTCCAGATGGGTATCCTCAAATCCCGTATCCACTTCAGCGACCTGGAGCCAATGGATGAAGAGGAGATCAGCTCCCAGGTCATCACAAAGACCGGCTCCGGCAAGATCAAGATGAACAAGGCCGCTGTGGTCTCCAACTCCATCAACCTGATCGGCAAGACCGTGGATGAGGCCATGATGGATCTGGACAAGTATCTGGACGATGCCTATCTGGCCCATCTGCCATCCGCCACCATCATACACGGCCGGGGCACCGGCGCCCTCAGAAAGGCTGTCCATGACAAGCTCAGAAAGAGCAAATATGTGCAGGAATTCCGCCTGGGCAAATACGGCGAAGGCGAAACCGGCGTCACTATTGTGGAATTCAAGCAGTAGAGGGCGGAAGGAGACAGGGGAGACGCAGAACCGTCCCCTGTCTCTCTCCCCCCTCTCCTATCTGGAGATTATGAGTGAATAATAGCCGGCGTCATCCGGTATCTCATCTATGCTGCGGCAGATCAGTTCACTCTCCATCCCGCAGTCGATAACGGCTGCTGCCTCACGTCCGCTGCGGCGCAGCATCTCTTTCACTTCTTTCATATGACTTGCCGATTTCATTAAGACACAGGTCCCCTGAAGATCCAGTTTTCCCTCCGTTTTGTGAAGCGCCGGAAGAACATGCAGCGGCTCATCCCACTCGGTCAGCGGCATGTTCAGCCTTGCGGCCGCCGCGCAGAATGACGGTATACCGCTGACAAGGACCACCGGATACCCCTCTGCTTCCAGGATATGCTGCAAATAATCGAAGGTGCAGTAGATTGTTGAATCTCCAAGGGTCAGGTAAACAACATTTTTTCCCTGATCAAGATACCTCGCAAGCAGCGCAGCGCCTCTGCGGTGTTCTTCCTCTATACTTTCCCGGTTCCTGACCATGGGCATGTATACCGGAACAAGTTCCTTGTCTTTCAGCTCCGGAACAGCCTGAACCGCTATTTTATAGGCAAGGGATTCCCGGGCGTTTTTTCCGGGCACGGCAATGATATCGTTTTCCCGGATCAGCCTCACTGCTTTCAGTGTCATCAGCTCCGGGTCGCCCGGGCCGACGCCGACGCCATAGACAGTTCCTTTCATTGCACTTTCACCTCCTGTACGATCCTTCCTTTATTCTTCCCATACCTGAGATCTGGCAGTCGACCTGTTCGAAGGCCCCGTCAGCGACAAGCTTCCTCTTCCTATCGTCTGTCGATCTCTGCCGCGCAGACCAGTTCCAAAACGCTGCCGGCAATGCATCTGGCCTTATCTGAAATGGTAAAGCAGTTGGTCAGCTCCGCATATCTGGGATCTATATCCGCGATCTTAAAGCCTTTCGTTACCGGGTATCCGTCCCGGATCAGGCCCCGCAGGATGCCGTCGATGGCCGCCGGCACTTTTGTGATCCGTGGGCCGTCTTCAATTTCAGCAATGGTCTGTCCGGCCCGGACGAGGTCGCCGCTATGACAGATATTGCGAAGCGTCCCCTCTGTTTCGGCATGGATCACGCGCTCCGCGCCGAAACCCGCAATGACCCCCGGGACTCCGGTATTGGGCATGGCGGATCCTTCAGAGATGATCCTGCCCAGCCGGTGTCCGCGCATGGTCTCGATCACATAATGCACATCCCGGCCGGCCGTAAATCCCGGTCCCAGACCAATCGTCAGGGGCGCCATATCCATGGTGGTCCCCAGGTTCTTCTTGGCAAGGATCGCATCCACAACCGCGGCCGGCTTCAAGGCGCGTATACTCTCCCCGGCCGGATCGACAAGGACCGGTACTCTGCCGCTGCCGATCACCGGCCATGCATCTGCGGCATTTTCGATCTTAACGGCCCTCACACCTTCAACCTCGGCAGCCCCCTCATAAACGGCCTCGGACAGGGCCACCTGCCGGCGGATCGCCGCCGGATAAGGCGTTTCAAGCACCAACAGGCCATAGCCGGCCTGCCATAGACGATGTATCGTGCCGGTACTGATATCTCCGCCGCCGCGGATGATGATCAGGTCCTTCTGCCCATGCATGGTCTTTTTCACACCACTACCTCCAGAAATATTTCTATCTGCCCGCCGCAGGCCATGCCATCTTCCTCACTGATATCCGCAGGCCGCAGATTGATCACATGCCGGCGGCAGCACTCGCCATCTGAAAGCATCTGACAGGCGATCCGCAGGACCTCCGCTTCACTGCAGCCGCCGCCGATCGTCCCGGCCGTCTGCCCATCCGCGGATATCAGCATCTTCGTCCCGGCATTCCTTGGTCCGGACCCGGTCCGTCTGATAATGGTCGCCAGCACAAAGGGACTGCCTGCCGCGCCGCCGGATACCATCTTCAGGATCTCCCGGGGCAGCTGCGACCTCCGTTTTCCTGCGCTGAGGGTCTGAATGATCTGAGCCGCCACGGAAACGGCGATCTCCTCCGGCGTTTCCGAACCGATCGCCAGACCCACCGGCATACAGATTCCCTTTACCGCATCTTCAGAAAATCCTTCAGAACGCAGGGTCTGCGAGATCATGTCTGTCCGGCTTTTGCTGGCCATCAGACCGACATAGCTCCGGGGCTTTGACAGAACCTGCCGCAGGCAGTCCATGTCATAACGGTGCCCCCGCGTCATAACCACAAAGCAGGTCCCCCTGTCACTTTGAAATGCACGCAGGGCATGGGCAAAATCGTCGCAGATGACATGTTCCGCGCCGGCCTTTTTGGCTTCCTCCGCAAAATGGGGCCGGTCCTCGATGACAGTGACCTCATATTTTAAAAAGGCACAGAGCCTGGTCAGGGCCAGGCCCACATGGCCGCCCCCGCAGATCACAAGCTTTGGCCGGCCCTGAAGCTGCTCATAAAAGACTTCCTGACCATTGATCGTCGTCAGGCCGATGCCTTCAAGGGACCGCAGCTGAGGAAGATGGGAAGCAAGGAGGCCGTCCTTGCTGCAATATACGCAGGTATCCTCAGATAAAACGGCTTTTTCCCCGGCCTCCGGGCCTGATACGACGGTCACCGTCAGATGCTTTTTCTGCATATCAAGGCGGCTTAAGAATTCAAAAAATGCCATCCTCATGACTAATATCTCGTTTCTTCCGGACGCTTTATGCCAAAAGATCAGTCGATCACTGCGATGGCTTCGATTTCCAGCTTTGCCCCCTTGGGAACCGCCGCCACTTCAAAGGCGGCTCTGGCCGGGTAGGGCTCAGTAAAAAATTCCGCGTAGGCCTCATTCATAGCGGCAAAATCCGCAATATTATCAAGCAGAACCGTTGTCTTGACAACAGCGGACATATCTGCCCCCGCTGCCGCAAGTATATTTTTGATATTGGTCAGACACTGCCTGGTCTGCGCCTGAATGTCCTCACCCGCAAATTCACCGGTTGCCGGGTCGATGGGCAGCTGTCCCGAAACGTAGATGGTCTTTCCTGCCTGAACCCCCTGGGAATAGGGGCCGATGGCTGCCGGAGCGTTTGTAGTTCTTACCGCTTTATTCATAGTGCTTTATCCTCCTGATGTACTCATTATCCTGAACAGGCTGCTTTCATCTTAGCATAAAACCCGGAATAAAGAAAGAAACAACGGCTATACCGGGGGAGACAGGGAACATACCGGCGACAGCATCCAGAGCTTCCTGGCCAGGCAGGATCCATCTGTCCGCCGCCTCTTTGAATCGGAAGATACATGGACTGACCGGGACCTGACGCTGAAGCTGGGCCGCAATCATATCCGTATCACGGCAACCCTGCGAAATATTGTCGACGATAACGGCATGCGTCTTGGCTGCATCATCATTTTTGATGAGATCAGAAGAACCCAGCGGATGGTAGCCCGCTATGTGGGTGCTACAGCCAGACTGACCTTCGATGATATCATCGGTAAGAGTGCTGCCTTCAGGCGCAGCATTGCCATGGCTCAGGCCGCAGCCCGAAGCGATGCTTCTATATTACTGCTCGGAGAGAGCGGTACCGGCAAGGATATTCTGGCCCAGGCTATCCACAATGCCAGCAGCCGCAGGGACAATCCCTATGTGGCGATCAACTGCGGCGCCATCCCCAAAGAGCTGGTCGCCAGCGAACTCTTCGGCTATGCCGAAGGCGCCTTCACCGGAGCCAAACGCGGCGGCAGCGCGGGAAAATTCGAGATGGCGGACGGCGGAACCATTTTCCTTGACGAGATCGGAGAAATGCCTCTGGACCTGCAGGTCCATCTGCTGCGTGTCCTTGAAAACCGGACCATTACCAGAGTCGGCGGAGCCGAGGCCATCCCGATCAATGTCCGGGTCATCGCCGCGACCAATGCCGACCTGAAAGAAGCCGTGGATACCGGCCTCTTCAGAAGCGACCTCTATTACAGACTCAATGTCATCTCCTTAAACCTCCCGCCGCTTAGGGAGCGGATCGGAGATATCCCCATGCTGATCCGGCATTTTTACAGCCAGTACTTTGACGGTCAGATCGTGATCCCGGAGGATTATGAAGAGATCCTCTGCCGTTACAGCTGGCCCGGCAACATCCGGGAGCTGCGCAATATCATTGAGCGCACGGTCAGTCTGTCTCCGGACAAACGCCTGCGCGTCGATTATCTGCCGCCGGATCTTGTGAAAACAAAAAAACCGGTGCATAAAGCGCCGGCTTCCGAAACGAGCCCGGGTCAGAAGTCCATCACCACGGTCCGTGACGCCGAAAAAGAAGCCCTGATCGCCAGTATCATCAGCAATCAGGGCAACATCACCAAAGCTGCAAAGGACCTGGGCATTGCCAGGGTGACCGTCTACAGGAAACTTAAAGCCTACGGCATTGATCCGGAAGACCTGAAATAGGAACAGGGAGGGAGACACAGAACCGTCCCCTGTCTCCCCTACCACTTCAGTCTGTGCAGCTGCCCTTCTCTCTGCATCTGACTGAAGCCGTTCTGCCTCAGTGCTTCATAGAGGACGATGGCTGCGGAGTTGGACAGATTCAGGGACCGGATATCCGGCAGCATGGGGATCCTGATGCAGGAGGGCTCGTTTTCAACCAGGATCTCCTCAGGGATCCCGGCGCTTTCCTTGCCGAACATGATCCAGGCATCCTCAGGAAACTGAACGTCCATGTAGGCCCGGCGGGCCTTGGTGGTCGCCATATAAAGCTTTCCCTGACATTCCGGATGTTTTTCCAGAAAATCGGGAAAGCTGTCATAAACCGTTACATCAAGATGGGGCCAGTAATCCAGCCCCGCTCTTTTAATCTGTTTGTCATTGATCTGAAAGCCCAGAGGTCCGATCAGGTGGAGCCTTGTGCCCGTGGCCACGCAGGTCCGCCCGATATTGCCTGTATTGGCAGGCATTTCCGGTTCCAGAAGCACGATGTTCATGCTCACAGGCCCTTCTCCTTCCGAACCTTGTTCACAAAACGCTCGATCCGCTCTGTGGCGGTCTTCAGCTCCTCCAGGGAGTAAGCATAGGAAATACGCAGGAAGCCTTCCCCGCTGTCACCGAAGGCAGTGCCGGGAACGACGGCCACCTTTTCCTCCTTCAGAAGCTCCGTGGCAAAATCATCGCTGCTCATACCCAGGCCCCGGATACAGGGGAAGACATAGAAGGCACCAAAGGGCTCAAAGCAGTCCAGACCCATCTTATTGAAGGTATGGACCAGGAAACGCCGCCTCTGATTGTAGGACTCCTTCATCATCTCCACATCCTCGTCGCCGTTGCGCAGGGCCTCCACGGCCGCGTACTGGCTGGTGGTCGGCGCGCACATGATGGCGAACTGATGGATCTTCAGCATCTGCTCCAGAATGACCTTTGGCGCACAGGCGTAGCCAAGACGCCAGCCGGTCATGGCATAGGCCTTGGAAAAGCCGTTGATCAGGATGGTCCGCTCCCACATACCCGGGAAGGAGGCGATGGTCGTATGCTCTGTCCCGTAGGTCAGGGCACTGTAGATCTCATCTGAAATAACGAAAATATCATGTTTGATGCAGATCTCCGCGATCGGCGCCAGGTCCTCTTTGGTCATGATGGAACCCGTGGGATTGTTGGGGAAGGGCAGGACCAGGAGCTTGGTCTTCGGCGTGATGGCCGCCTCCAGCTGGTCGGGCATCAGCTTAAACTGGTTCTCCTCCTTCAGGGCCAGGGGCACCGGAACGCCGTCGGCCAGGACCACGCAGGGCAGGTAAGAGACATAACAGGGTTCGGGAATGATGACCTCATCCCCCGGATCCAGCATGGCCCGCATGGCAATATCGATGGCCTCCGAGCCGCCCACCGTGACCATGATCTCATCCGCCGGATCATAGCTGACATGACATTTGCGGGTCAGGTAACGGTCGATCTCTTCCTTCAGCTCCATGAGACCTGCGTTGGATGTATAGAAGGTGCGGCCCTTTTCCAGGGAATAGATGCCCTCGTCACGGATGTGCCAGGGGGTGTCGAAATCCGGTTCGCCCACACCCAGGGAGATCACATCCTTGTCATGCATCTCCGCGACAATATCAAAAAACTTACGAATGCCGGACGGCCGGATCGTCTGAACTTTGCTGCATAAAGGATTTCTCATGGTGTGATCAGCTGCCTTTCACTCTTCTGCTCCGGCACCATGATCGTACCGTGATCCTTGTATTTCTTTAAGACAAAATGGGTGGCCGTGCTGGTCACGGACTCCAGGGTAGAGAGCTTTTCAGAGATGAAAATGGAAACCTCTCTCAGGGTCTTGCCCTCCAGCATGACGCAGAAATCGTAAGCGCCGGACATGAGGTAGACGGTATCCACCTCCGGGAAGTTGTAGATGCGCTCGGCCAGATGGTCGAAGCCGCGGCTCCTCTGGGGAACGACACAGACCTCGATCAGGGCCACGACACGCTCCCTGCTGGTCTTCTCCCAGTTGATAATGGTATGGTAGCCGCAGATGGTCTTGTCCTGCTCCATCTCAAAGATGGCCTGGGCCACATCAGATTCCTTCTCACCGAGAACAATGGCCAGATCCTCAATGCTGATCTTGCTGTTCTTCTCGATGACGCTTAAGATTTTTTCTTTCATTTCATTCATTTCAGGTCACACTCCGTTTCTGTCAGATTCCTCTTTAATCTATACTTCATATCTGTTATCAAAAGATCTGTAAGCTGTCCTGACGGAAGGGCTCCAGATATCGTACTTCATCGTCACTTATGATCACCCGGTCACTGTCTTCGGTCAGATGTCCGATCACAGCAGCCGGGATGCGCGCCCCGGCCAAAGCCCCCAGTATCTGCTGTCCGTGGTCTGCCGCGATCAGAAGGCAGCCGCAGGACAGGAGCTGATAAGGACTCACATCGATATGATCACAGACTTCCACGGTCTCCTGTCGGAGAAGGATCGACTTCAGCGTCACTCTGGCGCCGAGGTCTGCCGATGCGGCCAGTTCCCAGATGGCGCTGTAAATGCCGCCCTCATCAGCTGCGTACATGGCCGATGCCCCGGCCTTGGCCGCGATGGCTGCCGCCTTAAGGACGCTTGCCGATGCCTGGTCCTCCTGATAAAGGGGTTCCAGAAAGGCCTCGGAAAAATGTGCCGTCAGCGGCTCTTTTCTGAGCCTGGCCAGCTTTCTGCCGCCCTGCCAGCCCGCATAGCCGGCCATGATGATATCCTGACCTGCCGCAGGCAGATGGCTTTCAAAAAGGCCCCCTGCCCGGCCTGTGGCCGTGACGGTCACGAGTGGCTGCGCCTGGGAAGCACTGAAGTGAACATCCGCCGCGCCGATGGGGATATTTAAAGCCTTAGCGGCTGCTTTGGCTCCCCGCATCAGGGTTTTTAAGGCCCGCTCATCGGCCTCTGCCGGCCAGATGACCAAAAGGCTGACGCCTATGGGCAAAGCGCCTGCCGCTGCCAGCCGGTTGACGGCCATATGCACGGCCGTCCCCGCATCCTCAGCGTCAAAGCCGGTGGATACGGCCAGGGCCGTACAGACATCTCCCCCGCAGGGAAACTGCCCCAGGTCCCTGAAAGGACCGCAGCCCGTGATCTTCCGGGCAGAGCGCTGATAAACAGCGTCACTGGCTTTTCCCTCAGTCACCCTGCCAGGCTTCTGCTGCCGCGTCTGCGGCTTCTTCGTCACTAATGTCATAATCTCCACTGTCTCCCTCAGTCTCGCTGTAGTCTTCCGCAGGCTCTGTATAGGTACCCACGGTCACATAACGGGGTGAAGACGCGTAACGGCTGGTATTGACAAGCTGCGTGTCCACCTTTTCACCGTTCTCGTAAATGATCTTATATAAGGAGGCCGCGTAGCCCTGATGGGCAGACTGGGTCACCTCTTCATAGCCTGCGGGCAGGGTATTGTCATAGCTGATCACATCCTCCCCCGGGCTGTAAACATCATCCGTCACACTCTCAAACTCGATGGTTCTGGAAGCCGGACGGTACTCCTTGCCGTAAATCCTGACATAGACCTCACCCTCATAGGTGAAGGCCTCGATATAGACCGGATTCTCCAGATTGTTCCGGAAAACAAAATCCACACTGCCTTCAGAGACCGTGGCGTCCTCCGCCAGGTCCACATAACTGACGGTCAGGCCGTGGCAGGACCTGTCCACCACCTCCAGCTCCGCCCGGAGCACGGCATTGTAAAGGGTCGTTGACACCTGGCAGATGCCGCCACCTGTGCTGGGCACGACCTTGCCGCCGGAATAACCCGTGGCCTGATAGTAGCCGTTTTCCGTTGTGAAGGGTTCCACATGGGACAGGAAGGAAAAGGACTCGCCCGGATAAAGGACTGTTTCGTCGATCAGGGAGGCCCCGTTGGCGATATTGGCGATCCTGTTGCTTGAAGAACTCCAGTAGGAGGTCGAATAACTGCCTAAAAGATCCGTGACCTCTGCCAGTTCCTCGCTTGTATGGGAAGGCTTTATTTCCTCGGCGGTAATATCCACCACCGGAGACTGGCCGTGCCAGCCCTCGCCCATGGCCGCCATGCCGTCCGCCACTGTGGCGTCCACATCCACCTTGCGGCCCACTTTACTGTCCGTCAGGATGAATTCTCCGCCGTGACGGACCAGGGATGGCTCCTGAACCTCACTGTTAAAGGCTTCCGCCTCTTCTTTCAGGGCTGCCTTCAGTTTATCCTGATCATAGCTGAAGCTGAGCTCGTAAGCCTTTTTCTGGTATTTGGTGTCCGCCAGAGACTTGTAACGCTCGATCAGATTGCCCTGGGTGCCGATGCGGCTGACCTCATCCATGATCTGCTGGTCAGCTGCGGCAATGCCGATGTCGGCAAAGGCGATCTCTTTGGTCTCCTCCCCCGCTTTCAGGGTGAGGCTGCCGCCCAGTACGCTGTCGATATAGTCCGAGATTTTCGCCGAGGCTTCCTGGGCTGTCAGGCCGGCCAGATCCATGCCGTCCACACTGACGCCCTCAGGCACCGTCCGGTCCCCGGGATCAAAGGCGTCATTCCCCGCCGGAACTGCTTCCGTTTCAGAGGACATCGTTTCGGAGGCTGTTTCCTCCCCGGTCTCAGCTGCTGAAGACGCGGTCTCCCCTGCCGTTTCAGAGGCCGCCGTCTCTACCGTCACGGCCTGGCCCGCAAAAGCGGCATTGGGGACAGTTATGCAAAGGCAGAGGCCAAACGCCAGTCCTGCCCACTTTTTCATGCTGCGTTTTTTCATGGATGCTCCTTATCAGATAAACTGAGCGACCATGCTGAAAACCATTGAAAAGATGATGGCTGCCACGATGATGGCCGAGATGACTCTTGTCTTTTTGCTCTTCATAATATATCACTCCTGACTGAAGGCCATGCGGCCATGGGTGAGGATGATCTTGTCGATCAGCCTGGACGCCTGGCTCATGGTCATTTCTTCCATAGACTCGTTAAACTCTATTCTATGATATTTGCATAAAACCTTCAAGTAATCTTTTTGCTTTTTTGTCATCGGCCGGCTTTTGGGGGCCTTCCAGTGAAGCTCCCTGGGAACAAAGACCTCCGGCGCCTTAGCCTCATAATAATGGGCCAGGGTCTGGTAGACCCTGGCTGTCGCCAGGGCGTCGTGATAGGCCCTGTGGGCCGAGCTGTTGACAATGCCGTAATGGTCGCAGAGGGCGCCAAGGCTCCTGGAGGGAAGATCCGTCAGAACCCGCCTGGAGATCTTCAGGGTATCGATGCCCTGATGCTCAAAAGTCAGCCCCAGCTCTCCCGCCGTCTTCTTTGTGAAGCTGAAATCAAACATCAGATTATGGCCTACAAGGATATCATCCCCGCAGAAACGGACAAAATCCGGGACCACCTCCCGGGCCGGCCGGGCATTCTCCAGCATCTCATTGCTGATGCCTGTCAGATGAGCGACCGCATCGGGCACCGGAGAAAACGGCTTTACCAGCTCGGAAAAGCGGTCCGATACCCTGCCGTCCCTCACCTTCAGGGCCCCGATCTCAATGATCTCATTGCGGGCCGGGGACAGACCGGTCGTCTCCAGATCAAATACCACATAATCTCTGACCAAAAATAAGCTCCTCTCTGCAGGCCTCCGATCTTAAATCAGAAGTCCACTTTCATATGCCTGGCCCCGTAGGTCAGGGGGTCCCGGGCCATATAATCAAACAGATAGGTGACAGGGCCGCCCTTCCTTGTTCCGGAGGCTGCTGCCTCGTAAGGGTCAAAGGGAAAGGTCTCCAGATGCGTCATACGGCGGATCTGACGGACCGTATAGCCCGCCTCCGTATAGGCGGGCAGGCAGGCCTCAAGATGCCCTGCTTCATGGAAAAAGGCATCCGCCTCCTCCGGCGTGGGCCGGCAGATGGGTGCCCAGGCCGGTCTGGACTTTAAGTTCTCCCTCACATAGAGATCAAAAAGCATCAGGGCCTTCAGGGCTTCGGTATCCACCCCCGCCTGTTCCCCGGCAAAGGCCAGCAGGATATCATAGCGCCTGATCCTCCCCTGCTGGATCTTCGCGATGCCGTGAGCCTCATAGTGGGCCGCCAGGGCCTCAAAAAGGGCAAAAGGATCGGGGAAAGCATGCAGAAGAAAGGCCAGGGACAGGTCGAACTGGTGACTGTTGCAGTAAACCTCCAGCATTTCCTCCACGCCCTTCAGAAAGAGGATATCATCAAAGGACATCCACTTCGTCCTCATGACCTCGTAAGGGGCCTGCCGCCTGTAGACGATGCCGTAGTCCTTCGCCATCTCATACATGCGAGACCCCTTGAGCACCTTCAGAAAGCCCAGCTGCAGCTGGTCCGGTCCCATGGCAAAAACCTCGTTGAAGGACTGCCTGAAGCGGGCCAGGTCCTCATAGGGCAGGCCTGCGATCAGGTCCAGATGCTGATGGATATTGCGGCCGGCCTTCACCCGGGCCACCGCCGTCTTCAGCCGGGTCAGATCCATGGTCCGGGAGACTTCCCTGATGGTGGGCTCGCAGGTGGACTGAACCCCGATCTCCAGCTGGATCAGGCCGGGCCGCATGTCCGACATGACCTCAAAGGCCTCCTCATCCAGAAGGTCCGCCCCGATCTCAAAATGAAAATTGGTAAAGCCCTCGTCATGGGCTTTAATGTAGCGCCAGATGGCCAGGGCATGGGCCTTATTGCAGTTAAAGGTCCGGTCCACAAATTTCACCTGGGGCACCCTGTGGTCGATAAAGAACTGAAGCTCCCTCTCCACCAGGTCCAGACTGCGCAGGCGGACCTTTCTGTCCGCCGAGGACAGGCAGTAGCTGCAGTTGAAGGGGCAGCCCCTGCTGGTCTCATAATAGATGATCTTGTGCTCAAAATCCGTCATGTCCTGATAAACAAAAGGAAGCGTATCCATATCCAGATACGCCCGCCATCCGTTGTCTTTCAGGTCCCTGCTGCCAGCCTCCCGGTACAGGATCCCGGGAATATCCTTAAGGCGCGGCGTGCCCGTCCCGTAGTGACAG
>CADAIF010000008.1 GCA_902787905.1 uncultured Lachnospiraceae bacterium | reverse complement strand
GGGGGCCGGGGCCATCATCCGTCAGGTGGACGAGGCCTACGATCCCAGGGTCCTCAGGCAGGACCTGGACAAGTGGGAGAACGCCTGCCGCAAGGCGGGCAGCGGCCGGGGCCTGATGGGCCGGGTCAGACGCAGCTGTCTGCGCCAGCTTCAGGCCTACGCCAGAGATAAAGATGCGGTTGACGACGATAATATAGAAGAGGTGCTGGCATGGCTGGCCGGAAGAAAGCGGGACCTGGAGGCCTTAAAGGATCTGACCCCTGCGGCCGCGGCCCTGAAAAAGCATCTCCCCGACGTGGACTGGCCCGCCTGGCAGGCAGCCCATGAAGGGGCCAGGAGAAGCCTTGACCGGCTGGATCATCTTTATGTGGATGAGGAGGCCTACCAGGTGCTTTCAGCCTGCCTGAGGGCCCGGATCTCAGGAGAGGAAGATGAGGAAGCAGGCAGGATCTACGGGGCCGTCCGCCCGGTCTATGAGGCGGCCAAGGCGGCTGCGGAGAAGATCCTGGTCCTGACCGGATACGAATATGAGGGCAGGCTCTCGGACCTGATGCTGTCGGAGGCCTTCGCAGAGACCGTGGCCCGCTGGCAGGATCATTTTCATGAACTGGACGTCTGGTGCAGCTGCCGGAAGGAGCTGGAGGCGGCCGAGATCATGGGCCTGTCGCCGGTCACAGAGGCCATTGAAGCCGGCTTATCTGCCGGGGACCTGATCCCGGCCTTTTACAGGAGCTTTTCCTCCGCTTATGTCCGGGAGATCATCCGCAGCGACGCCCATCTCTACGCCTTCAACGGCCTGAGCTATGACAATCTGGCGGACAAATACCGGGCGCTGGCAAAGGAGTTTGAGAAGATGTCCCGGGCGGAGGTTCTTGCCCGGCTGACCGACCGTCTGCCCGACTATTCCGAGGGCAGTGACAGCAAGGATTTCACAGCCCTGAACAAGGCCGTCATGGGCGGCGGCAGTAAGCTGACAGTGCGGCAGCTCCTGACCATGATGCCCGAAGCGGTTCTGAAGCTGAAGCCCTGCATGCTGATGAGCCCGGCCTCCGTGGCCCAGTATCTGGATGCAGGTTTCCCCAAATTTGACCTGGTCATCATTGACGAGGCCTCCCAGATGCCCACCTGTGAGGCGGTGGGCGCCCTGGCCAGAGGCAAGGCCTGCGTGATCGCGGGTGATGAGATGCAGCTGCCGCCCACCAGCTTCTTTGAGAAGAAGCAGGAGAGCGAGGACCTTCTGCTGGACGATCTGGAAAGCATCCTGGACGATGCCCTGGCCCTGAATATGCCCCAGTGCTATCTGGGCTGGCACTACCGGTCGGCCCATGAGAGCCTGATCACCTTCTCCAACGCCCGCTATTACGATGGCAGGCTGCACAGCTTCCCCTCTGTGGATCACCGGACGCCGGCGGTCTCCTTTGTGAATGTGGGCGGCACTTATGACAGGGCCGGCAGCAGGACCAACCCGGCGGAGGCCGAAGCGGTCACCCTGGAGATGCGGCAGAGGATCCTTGAAAATCCGGATCTTTCCATCGGGGTGATCACCTTTAATATGCAGCAGAGAAGTCTGATCGAGGACAGGTGGGAGGCCATGCTCTCGTCCGACCCGGCTCTGGCCGAGGCCGTGAGGGCAGCGGAGAAAAAGACCCCCGTTTTCATCAAAAACCTGGAGAATGTCCAGGGCGATGAGCGGGATATCATCCTCTTTTCCATTGGCTTCGGTCCGGACAGTTACGGGACCATGAGTATGAATTTCGGTCCGGTCAACCAGAGCGGCGGCCATCGCCGCCTCAACGTGGCCGTGACCAGGGCCCGGCAGAAGATGAAGGTTTTTGCTTCCTTTGAGCCAGAGGCGATCCGGGTCAGTGCCCAGAGCGCCAGAGGCCTTAAGGACCTGAAGGATTTCCTGGCCTACGCCAGAGACGGAAGGACGGCCCTTCCGGAGCTTTCGGCGGCGCCGGATACCGGCCGGATGGCCGATTCCATGGCGAAGGCCCTGAGGGAAAAAGGCCTGGAAGCAGATATAAATATCGGAGCCAGCCTGTTTAAGATCGATCTGGCCGTGCGGCACCCGAAAATGCCGGACAAGTATCTTCTGGCAGTGATCTTCGGAGATGACCCTGCCGCCTTTGGCGATGTGGTCAGAGACAGTATGATCCTTAAAGCCTCTGTCCTGGAGCGTATGGGCTGGCAGGTGATGCGGCTCTGGCTTCTGGACTGGTGGCAGAATCCCGAGGCCCAGGTCAGCCGGGTGGCGGAGACGGTCAGAAGACTTCTGGAGGAGGAAGAAAGTTGAGATTCCGTGAGATGAAAATAAAAAGAATAATGGCTATGCTGCTGCTTCCTGGTCTGCTTCTGCTGCCGGCCCGGCCGGCAGCGGCAGAGGCGGCCCAGAGCAGTACCCAGTGGGTCTATCTGCTGCCTGCCCCGGATGACGAGGGTTCCTGTACCTTTTTCGTCAACCCGTCTCTGGGCGGCTACCCGGCCGGTGAGGGGACCGATGTCTCCCTGACCATGGCCGTCTCTGACAAATCCTATGATGTGGACTTATCCTCAGAGGGGGCCCGCAGCGGCTGGTATGCCAGCCCGGCCTACGCCATCGCGAAGTCCGTCTGGAAATCGGATTATGAGATCACGGTCCGTCTGACCGAGAACGGGGAGACGGCCGCGGAGACCACTCTGACCAACAAGGAGACCAGGGCGGCCTGGCCGGAGACGGCCGGCGGTGAGATCCGTCTGGAAAGGGATAAAAACGGCGTACTGAAAAACAATCGTTTTGCCCTCGACAAATATGCGGGCGAGATCACATCTTCCCTTTTCGTCTGCGGCATTGAAGAGGCGGAAAACTGCACGGTGACCCTGGACGGCTCGGAGATCGTGATTGGCGACGCCGGAAAGGATGCCGCCTTTACGCTGACGGTTACAGATCCGGCAGGGGCGAAGCGGAGCGGCAAGGTGACCATTAAGGAAGGCAAGGCCTTTCAGCTGCCTAAGGGACCGCTGGCGGCCGCCGTCATCATCATCCTGGCCGGGGCCGCCGCAGCCACCCTTCTGAAAAGGAAGCGGAGGCAGGAGGAGGCCCGCATCCTGGCCCTGCAGGGAGAGCTTGAGGCGAAGAAGGAATCGGTCCGCAAGGCCCTGAACGCGGCAGACAATGCCTGGGACGGCCTGGATAAGTCCGTGAAGACGGCCAGGGAGCATATCCGCCGGCAGGAGGAATCCGGGATCTATGACGAAAAGGATGTGGATGAGCTCGTCTCCCGCCTGGGCGCCAGGGAGGAAAACGCCTCCTATACCGCTTTAAAGGAGATCCAGCAGGAGCTGAAGGTCCAGCTTCAGGCGGCCAAGGACTGGATCGGCCATTTTAACGGCCCCGGCGGCAAGGGACCGGATGAGAAATATCTGGACCCGGAAAAGCGCGAAGAGATTTTCGATAAGATCGGCCGGGAGATCATGCTCCTGGGCCAGAAGACGAAGGATATCCAGGAAGGCCGGAACTGGCTGGGCCAGCTGATCCTTTCCAGGAGCAGCAGCTTCATGAAGGATATCCACTTAAAGCTGACAGATGAAAGGGACGGCAGGACCATGGAAGGCCTGCTGGTAGCCATGGAATACGGCGTGGCCCTGCCCGGCGTCTATGACCTGGACCAGATGATGCTGAACAACCGGTCCGGGATGGTGCCCTTCTGGCAGGCCGCCGGCGGCAAGACACTCATCCGTATCTGCGCCGCCAATAACAGCCACTACAAGCTGGTGGCCGCGGAGCCGGTGATCTTCTATGAAGGGGAAGCCCGGGCCGAGCTGGAGATCCCCTACGGCAGGGAGATCAGCTTTACCATCAACAAATACTATGAGGTCAGTCTGAAGAGCTGACAGACGGAGAGATCAGATGAATCATGAGATTGAATGCCCCTACTGCATGGCGCGGCTGAATGAGACGGATATCCTGTATTATCTGAAATGTCAGGTCTCCCTGGGCGGCATTATCGACGAGGGGCTGAGAAAGTTTCTGACGCCGGACAGTCTGCCCCAGGAGGAGGACCGTTTCTGGCAATTCTGGTTCGGCAGGGAAAATGTCCTGAATGCCGGCTATTCCAATAAGCGGGTCATCCGGACGCGGACCCAGATCCTGGATCTGAAGACCGTCTTCGAGAAAAGGACCGGAGAAGGGGAAAGTCAGACCTGGCAGCCCGGGCAGAACCTGGGAAGCCGCTTAGAGGATGTGGAGGAAGAGGCTTCCGGCAGGCGGTCCTCCTGTGAGATCCAGCAGCTGAAAAAGTCGCCGGACTGCTACGGCTTTTTTGAGAACGGCTACCAGGTGGCCGTCTCCATGCCGGCCTGCCCCAGCTGCCGCAATGTCCTTCCGGAGGAGATCTTTAACATGCCGGTCATCCGGATCGCCCTGGCAGCGGGCCCCACAGCAGGCAAAACCTGCCTGCTCCTTTCCTGGTTCCGCAGTCTGGACAGGCCCTTCGGCGGGCTGAACGGGGATCCCGTCAACATGAGCTTCGACTCGCTGGAGAAGGAGGACGCCGGGATCCCGGCCTACTTCGATACCATGCTGAAGGATTTCAAGGACCACAACATCTGCCCGGACGGCACGAAGGAATGGTTCATACCGCCGGTCTTCATGAAGGTGAATTTCGGCGCAGGTCAGGCAGGTTCCGGCATCAGTCGGGCCCTTCTGGGCATCTACGACGCCGCGGGCGAGGTCATTTCCTACGGCAAGTCCGGGAGCCTTCTGATCCGATACATGGCCCATATGGACGGGATCATCTACCTGGTGGATCCGGATACCATCGGGATCTCCCAGGGACAGAGCAGCGTGCAGCGGCTGATCCGCAGCCGGGAGGCAGACCTCTTTAAGGGGGCACGGGTTTTAGATGACCCGGCCCAGGCAGATCTGCAGGCCGCCCGCCCGAAGAGCATGACCCTGGGTCAGCTCCTTCAGGAGAAGCTGGGCAGCAGCGATGAAGAGGAAAACGAGCGCAGGACGCGGGAGGCTCAGTCGATCCAGGTCCTGGTGGCTTTAAAGAATTATGTGCCGGACGAGATCCTCAGGCGCCAGCATGCGGCCCTGGCCATCTCCAAGTGTGACCTGCTTCAGGATAACGCGGAAGTGGCGGCCTATGACAACGGCGGCCTCTTCTTCCGGGAGGAGGATCCGAGGATGGACCGGCAGAAGGCCGCGGCCTTCAGGGCCATGCGCAGGCAGGGTCTGAACAGCTTTTTCCGTGAAAAGGTCTTTAACCTGGCCTTATTTGATCAGGCCTTCAGGGATTATTCGCTGCACCTGATCGCGCCTCTGGGCTGCGGGACCCGCCTCGAGGAGCCCAAGGGGAAGGACAAGGACCTGAGGAAGGTGACCGTCATGACCGGAGATTACAAGCCGATACGTATAGAAGAGCCTTTGATCGACCTGATCAGCAGGATCATGGCCGGACGGCGGGAAGATCTGCCGGCAGGAGGCTTCGTCAGACAGAGGTAGCGGATGGGACAGATCAAGCGATTTGAACAGTTTTACTTTACCAATGTGGGCCAGGGCCAGCGCTTTGAGGGGATCAGTGTCCCCGATGCCTTCTTCAGGGAAAGCCTTGGCGTCCTGACGCCGGGCTTTATGAACAGTGATGTGGTGCAGCCCGTCCTCCAGGTGGTCTATAACAGCCGTCTGCGGTCCTATGCGGCCGCCATGGTCCGGGACGCTTCGGACAGGAAGGAGCCCCGCGTCACCTGCTGGGTCCACGGCTATGTGCCGGCCTCGGACAGGGGAGACGGTTTTATGGCCTGCCTGTCCATTCCGGATGAGGCCTATCACATGGACATAGAGGAAAATGCCAGCCTGACGGCGGCGGAGATCGAGACAGAGGATTTTGATATCCCGGCCATCCTTGACAGGTATGATCTGAGGGGAGACCGTCTGGCCTGCCTGATGGCCAGGGTCTTTATGACGCTGGCGGATCCCCATACCGGGGATACCCTTTATATCCTGACAGATCCGGAAATGAGGGGGAGCCGGATGGCCAGAGACCTGATGGCCGTCATCTACGCCATGCTGCCTCCGGCCAGAAGGACCCAGGCCTCCTTTGTCTCCATGGCAGGGAGTGACCAGGCAGGCTGGCGCTTTGTTTTCCGGACAGATACGGCCGCGGACAACGTCTTTGACCCGGCCGGGGAGATCCGGGTGCCCTGCGCCAGTCTGGAATGGCGGCTGATGCTGATGCTGGCGGGCTGTTTTGAGGAAGACCGGAGCCGTTATCAGCTGCTGATCCGGGAGATCTGTCCGGACGCCGGGACCGCCTTTGAGGATATGATGTGGGCCTTTTTCCGCCAGCGCATCGTCCAGGAGGAAGATTTTGACATGGACCAGGAGGACCTGGTGGCCGTTGTCGGCCGAGTGGAGGCCAGGACCGGTGAGGATGAGATCTTTAAGCGGCTCCTGTGCCGTTTCCTTTCCATGATCGATACCGATGGCCGCAAAGAGGTCTTCTGTCAGAGCGTTTTTGAGAAATACACGGCGGCAGCGGCCGCTTTAAGTGATCCGTCCTGCAGGGAGTACAGAGACGGCCTGAAGGATCTTTCGGCCATGCTGTCGGCCTTCGGCAAAGCGCCGGGCGGCAGGAAGGAACGCTACGAAGACTGGATCCGGGAAGAGTTCCCGGACCTGTATCAAGATCTTAAGGGGCGTCAGAGGACCGGGGGCGAAGGGCTTTCCGGCCGCCGGCAGGCTGATGAAGCGGATGCGCCGGGCCTTAAGGCACCGGGGCTGCGCAGGAAAAAGCGGATGCCGGAGAAAGACAGGGATCAGGCACCGGATGAAGAGAGGCCTGCCCCTGATGACAGGCCGGCGTTTTCCCTGCCTGAGGGAAAGCAGGGCTTTTTGTGCGCGGCAGCGGCCGGCGGTTTTGCCGGATCCTTGCTGACCCTGCTGGCATCACTGGCCGCGGGAACGGCGCCGGCCCTGATCGTCTGCGCTGTCTTTCTGGCAGCCACTGTCTTTTTACTGATCACCGGCGGGAGGAAGGAGTAAGTTATGGATTTTGTGAGTGATATTCTGGTGATCCTGCTCTTTATCGCATGTATCGTGATCGTACTGATCTTCCTGTATGACTACTTCCGTCTTCTTCCCCTGGGAAAAGAGGAACGGCGGCCCGGGGAGATGGTCAGGGTCTTTGGCTATAAGCTTTTTTACGGCAGCCGGGTCATCGACAGGGGCAGCTTCAAAATGGAGGACCTCCCCGTCCAGTTCGGCCGGGTGAAGGCTGAAGGCGTAGATGTCTGGGTCTTCGGCAGGCATAAGGAGATCCCGGAGGAAGAGTTTCTGAAGGTCAGCCGCTTCTGGTTTTATCTGACGACCAACGCCTCCGGTCAGCCGGTGCTTTGCCGGGGCCGGGAGGGCGCCGGGCAGCAGGAGGAAAAGCCCCTGGTCATCGTCACGCCGGAGGGCCGGGAACGGGAGGAATATTCCGTGAGACTGGAGAGCGGTCTGACCGTCTCCGCCGGCAGCTTTAAGGTGACCTTTGACGTGCGTGAAGAAGAGAAACAGCGCTTTTAACGGAGGATGAAATGTTCAGACGAATGCTTGCGTTTATAAAGTCCTGCTGGCACAGGGACAAGAGCGCCTTTGTCTACGCGGCCCTGATGCTCTTGGCCTGCCTGCTGGTCCGGGAACTCTTTTTCGTGACCGGGGCCGGTCTGCAGTCGGCCGAGGAGAAGGCGGTGACGGAAAATGTCCGCAGTGAGGCCAAGGTGACCTACGGGCAGATCAATATCATCCCCGGAGACATCACGGACAGGAAGGGGACGCTGCTGGTCAGCTCAAAGGCGGCCAGTGACCCCGGAAACTACCGGGACGCGGAGGCCTATACCCAGGCCATCGGCTTTTCCAACCGGATGGGCGATTATCTGATGGCCGGCGATGCTGACGTCAAGGCCTGGCGCTATGACGCGGCGAATAATACAGACAAGGGCTGCACGGTGCAGACCACCCTGGACGCCGACCTGCAGGAATATGCCTACAGCTATCTGAAGGGCGTCTGTGACGGTCAGGGCGGCGGCAATGAAGGCAGCCTGGTAGTCATGGACGCGAAGACCGGCGCGGTCCTGACCTGGGCCTTTTATCCCTCCTTTGACGCCAATCGGCTGATGGAGGATTATGAGGCAGCCAGGGCGAAGGCGAAGGGCGAGACCGAGACGGCCGGCGAAGAGGGCGAGACTGAGGCCGAGACAGGCGAAACGGCGGCAGAGACCGAAACGGCGGCGGAGATCTCCGACGACTGGCGGGTCGCTGCCCGGGACAACTTCGGCTGCACCCTCTACCCCATGCTTTCCCCCAGGATGCCCGGCAGTATCTTCAAGATCGTGACCAGTATCGGCCTGATCGAAACAGGACCTTCGGCTCTGGATACACCGGTCTATGACGATACCGGTTATCTGGATGTGGACGGCACCGAGCTTTACAATGTCAGCCGGGTGCCCGAGGGCGAGATCTATTTCCAGAGGGCCTTCGTGGATTCCATCAACGTCTATTTTGCCAAAAAAGCCATCGAGGATATCGGCAAGGGCCGGCTGGATGAGGTGGCGGACCGCTGCGGCATGGACAAGACCCTGACCTTTGACTTCGGCCGTATGAATTCGAGCTACAGCTTTAATAATGACCGGCGGGAACTGGCCAGGACAGCCATCGGCCAGCAGAATGTCCAGATGAGCGCCATGCATGTGGCCATGCTGACTCAGGGCATCAGCGCCGGCGGTACCGCGGCCCTGCCCCATATGCTGGGGGAGGTTTCCCGGACCGTCAAGGGCGGCATGGACAGCAATGGCGAGGCAGCCTACAGTAAGGGCGAGCTGCTGAAAAACGAGACAGTGGATACCGCTTACATGAAGCTCTGCTCTTCGGAAGCGGCGAACATCATCGGTGAAGCCATGACCGTCAAGGGTCAGACCCTGGCCGAGAAATACAGTGGTCAGCTGGAGGCCGACGCCGCGTCCATGCGGATCGCCTGCAAGACCGGTACAGCCGAGATCGACAACAGCTATGGCGGCTACAGCGGCTATAACAATATCTGGCTCACATCCTACGCGCCGGCGGACGATCCCCGGTACGTGGTGGTCCTGAACCGTTACTATGTGGACAGTCAGAGTGACAACAGCAATGGCGAGACCCTGTACAAGGATCTGGTGAAGGTGTATGACCGGCTCCTGAATGAGGGAGAGTAAGATGTTTAAAAAAGGTGAGATCTTAGAGACAGAAAAGGACGGAAAGCAGTTTCTCTGCTTTACCGAGGATGCCAGGCTTATGCGGGGCAGCGCAGGCAAATATATGGGCGAGGTCGTCATGGTCTGCCGGGAGTATGCCCGGGCGGATGAGAAGGGCAGGCTTCTGCAGTGCCAGGGCTGCCGCTACCGCTGCCTGCAGCGGCCCATGATCATTCAGTACGCCGGAGCCTTTGGTGAAGGCGCCGGCAGGGCGGCCCAGGACAAGGCCCCCCAAAAGGCTCCCGAAAAGGGCATGCGCAGGGCGCAGGATGTGGCCGGGGCAGATACCTTTGAGGAAAATCTGCGGCTGGGCGCCACGGTCCACGAAGCGGTGGAAGCCGGGGCCAAAAAGCCCGGTCAGGCCCCGGGTCAGGACAGGCCGGGCCCGGACTGCAGGCAGGAGGCGGCCCTGATCCGCCATCAGGCGGAGATCCGCATCTCTTCCCCCTTTATCATGCATACCATTGACGGCGGCAGCGCCTTCTGCGGCACGGTGCCGGTGGATTATGTGCTGCTGGAGAAGGTGGGCGGCAGGGAGTTACGCCAGGTGATCCCGGAGCTGCGTCAGATGGAGGCTGAGGACCAGAAGGCGGCGGACTGGCTCCGTCTGCAGATCATCCGCCAGCTTCTCTACGGCGTACGGGCCTACGCCAAACAGTATGCCGGCCTTTATCAGGTCCACAGAGACCTGAAGCCGGAAAATATCATGGTACAGATCACGGAGGATGATGAGGTCTTCCTCAAGATCATCGATTTTGACCTGATGGTGCGGCAGCATGATATCCGCAAGGATGAGCTTTTCCTGGGCGGCACCCCGGGCTATGTGCACCCGGAGGCATACAGGATCAGCCGTCTGCCGGAGAATCCGGACAGGCAGTTTTCCCACACCTGGGATCTTTATGCCCTGGGCCTGAGCATGTACGAGAGCATGGAGGGGCACAGACATTTTGAAGACGACAGCTACCTGGAGGATACCCAGGCCGCCTGGCAGCTGAAGGAGATGAAGAGCGGAGGCCGATTCCCGGACCTGCAGAAGATCATCCGGCGCATGATCGCTCTGCCGGAAATCTGCTACAGTGACATAGATGATGTGATCGATGATTATGAGGCCTTCATGGCGCGGACCGACGACAGTGACGGCAAGCTCTCCATGTGGATCGATGCCTTGCTGGAGCTGCAGCGGGACAGGGCGGTATCCTACGGGGCTGCCCATGTCCTCTGCCGGGTGGAAAGCGGCGGCCTTCGGACCTGTTATCAGATCTTTACGGTGCCCTTAGGCGGCGTCACAAAGCTCACCTATGGGGACAACCTGATCGGCTTCCAGAGCGCCCTGGGCAAGGCCGGGCGTGAGATCTGCGGCGCCTTTTACAACCTTTCGGCCCAGCTCTTTTTCATGCCCCTGTCCGAGGCCTGCAGAACGGACTGCGTGGACCTGATGGCCCCCGGCATGACCGTGTCCTATAAAGACGTGCGCCTGAAGGTGCTTTCCGTGGACATCTGCAGAGAGGAGGCGACGGTATGAGCGCAGGCAGCAGAAGACGTAATATCATGGTCGGCCATCTGGGCCGGCAGGCCGGAGGGGAGACCCTCAGGGAGGGCATCTCCCGGGAGCAGAGCATCGCCGTGGACCTGGTCATCGACTATACGGCTTCCATGACAGATGTGCTGGGGCCGGCCTATCTTCTTTGCAGTGATTTTCTCTATATGCTGGACAAGTATTACGAGCAGGTCCATATCGGCCTGAACCTGATCGGCGATCAGGTGGATACGGTCACCTGGCACCATGAGCATTTTACCTCATCGGTCATTGACGTGCTTGAAAAGATGCTGTCCGCCACGGTGGGCGGCGGCCGCCGGGATGGCCGGGAGCTGATCGGCAGTGCCTTGAAAAGCGCCATGGTCGGGCTTTCGGAATATCCGGCCAGAGAGCGGGTCCTTCTGATGATCACGGACGCCAGAGCCGCCGCGGCAGATATGAAGGCTGTCCGGGAGGCCTGCCGAAAACCCGTCAGAGCGGCCCTGCTTTTTATTCCCACAGACCGGTCGGGCATGGAATACAGGTTCAGCCTGGTAGACGCCGACGGGCGGGAGGATCTGACCAGAACGCCCTTTATGTTCGATATCCGCGATGTGGCCGCCGGCCGCCTCTTTAAAGAGGGCACGGACCCGGAGCAGGAGGATTCCGAGGCCCTGGTCCGGCAGATGCTGATGATGATCCGTTAGGAGGGATATAACAGATGAAAAAAGAAGCTTACAATCCCTCGCGCCTGGCCGTGTGCTGGCTTCTGATGCAGGATGATGCCAGAAATGCCCAGGGCAGTACCCGCAGGGTATCCGACAGGCTGTACGAGGCCCAGGCCTATTATGAGTCGCTGGGGACAGATATCAGCCGCTATGAGCAGGCCTTTGTCTATGGCGGAAGAGAGGCCGAGTTCCGTTCCTTTAATGTCTATCCGGAAGGCTTCAGGGCCGAGCTGGGCCCCGGCGAAAACGGACGCTGCCCCCTGGAGGACCTGCTCCTTCTGGCAGTCAGCGGCATGCGGGAGCTGATCTGTTATGGTGAAGATTCTGAGGAAAAATCTGGCGGAGATGAGATGCAGTATATATACAGGCTGGTGATCATCACCGATTACACGCCTTTGTCGGCCGGTGAAGCGGTGAAGATCCTGCTGTCACAGCTGAGAGATCTGAAATACAGAAAGGCGGGCGTGGACTTTAAGGTCTGCCTGCTGAATGTCGACGAGTCCGGCTCAGGCGGCGTCTTAAGCGACGTCGTGGATGCCTGGGACACCGTCTGATGATGATAAGTGGAGGATGGCATGGCAAAAAAAGAATTTGATCTTGATAACCTGTGGAATCTGGGTAAAAGACTCGGCGGCCAGACGGACAGCCGGTCAGATGCCTCACCGGCCGGCAGCGGCAGCCGCAGCAACGACATCGAAACGGCCTGGGCGGACGACAGCTCCCTGACCGTCGGCGGTGATCTGAAAGAGGGCGGCGGCAGCGATGCCTTCGAGGGCACAGAGGCGGCCGGGGACGGAGACGCAGAAGATCTTCCGGAGGAGAATACCATCCGCATTACCATGCTGGGGGTCTCCATGTCCGGAAAGACCTCTTTCCTTTCCGGGGTCTACCAGACCATGATGGTAGACAGCTTCCAGGGGCTTTCCCTGGTCTCCTCCGTCGGCGGCGAGGAGGATTATGAGATGATCAGTGAGATCGCGGATATCGCGCTGATCAACAGGGACGGCTTTGAGTTTCCCGCCGGTACTGACCGGACCACGGTCTTCCCCCTGATGCTCCAGAAGGGCAGCCGGGATATCTGCCGTTTCGAGTTTACGGATTACAGGGGCGGCGATATCGAGGAGATCCTGAAGAAGCATTCCGAGTACATGGAAAGTGCCCGGGATATCCGAAACCGCCTGGTAAAAAGTGACGCCATACTGATCTTCGCGGACGCGGTGGAGCTGAGCCTGGGCAGCAGCAGGGTCCACTGGCAGGCGGCCGTCAAGGCCACCAAGATCAACCCCATGTTCCGGGCCCTGGTCAATGAGATGGGCGACCGTCCCTTAACGGTTCTGATCGTCCTGTCCAAGACAGATGACCCGACCATTCCGGAATACATGAAGGTCAATGACTTCGCGGTCCTGGTGGACAGGGCTGTGGAAGCCTTCCGCGCGGTCTTTGAGATCGTGGACAGCAATTATGAACGGGGCTGGAGCTTCGGTGTGGTACCGGTGTCCACCGTGGGCGAGGGCAATTCCGAGACCACGACTCAGCTGAATGCGGCCGGACAGAAAACCAGAGTCTCCAGAGTGAAGGACGGCTGCGTTCCCGAACCCTTTAATATCGGAGAGACCATGGTCTATACCATCGCCTGCATCCTGAACCAGCGGCGCATGCAGAAGATGGCCGAAAAGGAAGCCCTGTCGAAGTCCTTTGCCGACCAGGGCCGCAAAAACACGACTGTGGGGAATCTTCTGGCTCTGATGACCAAGGAGGAGCTGCCCAGGGACAAGGCCATGAGCGCCTTAAGCAGACTGGAGAAGAAGCAGGAGGAGATCACGGGGATCGAGGATGATATCATTGAGATCGCGCTGAATACCGGCGCAGTCCATGTGATCCAGAACCGCCGGGATCATCTGAACGGAGACTGAGCGGATGGATGTACAGGCAATCTTAAGGAGCCGGAGTCTCACAAAAGATTACGGCTGGAAATGCTGGCCGGATTATCTGAGCCAGAACCTGCAGCGGCGGCTCAGCTTTATCCAGGCCTTGCTTGCCAGGTCGGACCTGACCGCCTACGCCCGGCAGGAAAGCAGAGACAATTATTATTTTTTATATGATGAGAGCGGCTGCGCCCTGGTCCACGGCTTTTACACAAACAGCACGGACAAGGTGGGACGGCAGATCTTTACGGTGGAGGGCCTGGCCTGCCCGGCCCTGAAAATGAGGATCTTCTGGTACGCCCTGCCCTATCTGATCGACTGTCTGAGCCTGCGGACCTCGATCAGGGATACTCTGAAGGGGATGATGGATAATGAGCGGCCTCTCAGCCACACCCTGACCATCTCCGAGCTGGAGGAGGATCACGTGCTCCTGGACCAGGATCATCCGGACAGCCTGTGGCACAGGCTCAGGGAGCCTTCGGGCAAGATGGCCCTGCTGTGGCAGGACGTGCACCGGGCCCCGGATATGTACGCCTTTGTCTACGGGACCCGGGAGAAGAGCTTCTATCCCGAGGGCTTTGAGCGCTTTTACACGGATCCGGAGCTGGCAGCCCTGCCTCCCCTGCCCATGCAGGAAGCGCCGCCATGCCCGGTCCCGGTCATCGAGGCCGAAAGGAATAAGTTCAGGGTCATCGTGGAAACGGAAAAACGGAAAAACGGCTACGCGGCCCACATGGACGTGGTGGACCGGGAGGGCGAGCATATCGCTTCCACCCTGGACATCAACATCACCGACAAGGGGGTCAGCATCGCCCAGCTGGAGGAACTGCAGCTGGCCATCAGAAATGTCCTGGGCGAATTCGGCTACGGAAAGGGGGATGCCTGACATGCTTTGTGAATACGAACCCTTTTCTGTCCGCATGGATGTGGAGGAAGCGGAGGATCTGCTGACCCCCTACAGGGATCTTTTAAGACCCTGTTTCCTCATGAGCCTCAGGTACCTGGAAGCCTTTTACACGCAGCAGCCCTCTGAGGACACCCTGTATTTCCTGAACCTGCCCGGGGCCAGCCTGCTCTTTTATTTTAAGATGCGCAGCAGGTCCTTCAGAGCCAACGGCTTTCTGATCCGGCCCGAGCATCTTAAAAAGGCCTGGCTGCTCATGCTGCCCATGATCATGGAGCTCAGGCAGACAGCCTTTAAGGATATGCAGCCGTCGCCGCCCTCGGAACGGTTCATGCAGAACCTGGGCAGCTTTGCGGGAGAGAGCGCATCTGTCCTTGCCCCCTATTCATTTATCATCAGCCCCCTGCCCGGCAAGTGCTTTCCGGCCTGCGATCAGGTCCGTCTTTATAACGGCAGCCGTGTGGAGACGGTGGAAAAGCATATGTCTCTGATCGGGCGGGACGATGTGCGCAAGGTAAAGATCAACCCGGCCGCCTACCAGATTCTGGTTTCCGTTTTTCTGATGCCGCCGGCCAGCCGGAACGGCAGCTGGTCCCTGGACTATTATCCCAATGAGGGGGGCGGAAAGGGCGGAAAAAAATACAGGGTCATCAATCAGAAGGTGCCTTTCCCCGACAAGGACGGGAGCTTTCCCTATTCTCAGATGGTCAAAGCAGTCAGAGCGCTGATCCGCTGACCCCGGGTCAGACGATGGAGGAACATATACGATGGGTATTGATAATACGGCGGCAGCCGAGCAGCGGCGGCGGGAAAGGCGCGCCTTAAAGGAGGAGATCCAGACCCTCTGGGCAGAGATCGAAAAGGATCCCGAAAGGTCGAATCCTGCCTGGGAGGCACTGATCCCGGCCCTGGACCGCTACGCCAGACCGGCGATCTTAAGTATCGCCAAGGGCTATGCCTACTGGAATGAAGAGGATATTCAGGATATCTGCAGCACCGTCCATGTGGCGCTGGCAGGCCCCCGGGTTCCGGTCCTTTATAAGGCCAGACTGGAAATCACGCCGGAGCTTTATTTCTCGGATTACTGCAGAGGCATCTACCAGCACAAGGCCCGGGACCATTTCGCCGAGAAAGTCCAGATTCCTCTGGACGAGGCGGACTGGAAGGAGGATGAGCAGCGGCCGGAGGTGGCGGGCTCCCTTTCCCAGCCTGAAAGTGACGCTATCGGAGACCTCTCCGATCAGGAGATGGTGCTCCAGTATTATGTGGATGAGGTCATGAACTGCAAGGGCAACCGTTTTCATGTGGTCATGCTTTGCTATTCCAAGATCCTGCCGGTCATTCTGGGCCAGACGGCCTGCAATTCCGCGGATAAATGGGCCTGGGAGCATATGCAGGGGCGGACCCTTAAGGAGCTTTCCGATATTTTCACGGATCTTTTCAACCACACGGCCAAAAGAGTCCGGGCCAGATGGGGCCAGAAGCACTGGGAGGCCCTGGAAGGCACCTATATTTCCCGCAAAAGCGGGAAGGAGATGCGGCTGGGCGACGCCATCCTGACCGATGAATTTGAAAAATCCACAACCAAGAACTGGGTCAGCCGACTGGATGAGCGGGTCAAGGTCCATATGATCCGGAAGATCATGGAAAGCAGAGACAGCTCCATGATCCGGCTGGCAAGAGAACATACAGAGAAAAAAGATATATACTGATGTCTCCCGGTAAGAGACACTGGAGGAACTATGATTGACAGAAAGACATTGGAGGAGATCAGGAGCCTCTCCGGCAAGATCAGCAGAGGACGGCAGTTAAATGAAGCGGAGATGGATCTCTATGACGATATTCAGGAGGATGAAGAGCTTCGGGATGCCTTTAATCTCTGGTCCACCCTTGAGGACTGCCTGGCTCCCCAGGCCAAGCGGGACCGCATGAGCAGGATGCGAAGGGACCTCATGCTCGCGAGAGAAGAGACGCTTTGTGAAGAAGAGACCCCGGAGGAGCTTCCGGAGGCCCCCGGCAGCAAATTGCTTTTTTGAAAAAAGGCATTGCCATTTATCTGAAAAATGTTATAATAGTCAAAGTAAGCTAACATGGCTCAGTCGGTAGAGCGACGCACTCGTAATGCGTAGGTCGGGGGTTCGAATCCCCCTGTTAGCTTTCTTTTTATGCCCTGAAAACTCTTTAAAGTGAAAAAGATACGGCCTGTTCAGGGCCTTGGACTGATCCTGATCCTGGCAGGTGTGGTGATGGCGGAAATGCTGTGATTGACAAAAACAGTAAAAACCAGTAAAATAATTATAAACCAGTAAAAAGCAGTAAAAACCAGTAAAAGAATTTGAAACCAGTAAAAGCCATTTACCTGAATAAAGAAGGTGATTGCGATGAATAAAAACCCTTATACATTAGTTTTCGGGAAAGAACCGGCACAGTATATCCACAGGGCTGTGCAAATGAATCAGATATTAGACAGTTTTCTGGATGAAATGCCATCGCAGCAGATTTTTGTGATTACGGGAGTCAGAGGGGCCGGGAAAACCGTTCTTATGACAGAAGTGTCAAAAAAAATAGCATCTCATATGGATTGGGTAGTCGTTGAGCTTAATCCTGAACGCGATATGTTAAACAGCCTGGCGGCCAAACTAAGCAGTGATCATACACTTGCGGGAATATTTCAAAGCGCCAAAATCAATCTGTCCTTTTTCGGCTTTGGCGTTGAGATTGGTGGAGTACCACCGATTACAGATATCGAGATGGCTTTGACCAGGATGCTGATGAGTTTGAAAAAAAGCGGGAAGAAAGTGCTGATTACAGTGGATGAGGCTGTAAACACACGCAATATGAGGGCTTTCGTCAGTGCATTTCAGATCCTGATCCGGCAGGATCTGCCGGTGTTCTTGCTTATGACCGGATTATATGAAAATGTTCATACACTGCAGAATGAAAAAAGCCTTACCTTTCTTTACAGAGCTCCGAAGATAGAATTGAAACCTTTAAATATAGGGATTATTGCGGACAATTATCAGATCAACTTTAAAATTGACAGAGAGAAAGCGCTTGATATGGCAAAAATGACAAAGGGCTACGCATTTGCTTTCCAGGCTCTGGGATATTTTTGCTGGGAACAAGGCGTATTATCAGATGCTGCTGTAACTGATTATAAGCTTTACCTGGAAGAATATGTTTATGAAAAAGTATGGTCTGAATTATCAGCTAATGATAAAAAAATATGCTATGGTATTGCGAAAACTGAAAGCGGAAAAATCAGTGATATCAGGTCACTGCTGAAATTAGAGACGAATCAGTTCAATCCTTATCGCAAACGCTTAATCAGAAAAGGATTAATACAAGGTGACACATACGGATATGTTTCTTTTGCCCTGCCTCTGTTTGAATCCTTTGTTTTGGAGAATACATATGATAAATGATGACAAGTCCCTGGCCTGGGAGGAGATCAGCAGGGAACATATCGTGCAGGATCAGTGGATCGATTTCAGAAAGTCGGCCTACCGTTATCCTGACGGCAGAGTTTTTGAACCCTTTTACACTTACAGCCGCAGGGATTACTGCGTGATCGTTGCCTCGGATGAGGATGGTAATTACCTGTGCGTCAGGCAGTTCCGCCAGGGGATCAGGGAAGTGACCACGGAGTTTCCGGCTGGGGGCATCGAGCGCAAAGATGGCCGGGAGTATGCCTCCGGCGCAAGGGTCGCCGAGCAGGCAGAGGAGGCCCTGGAAGCGGCAAAGAGAGAACTGATGGAAGAAACCGGCTATGTGTCGGACGACTGGACCCACCTGATCACGATCCCGTCAAATGCCACGATCGCCGACAATTATGCCCATATCTTTATGGCGAAGGGGTGCCGGCAGGCAGGTGACCAGCACCTGGATGAGACTGAAGTGCTGACCGTGATCAGGCACAGCCCGCAGGAAATCGAGCGCATGATACACGAAGGAAAATTTCAGCAGGCGATGCATGTGATGGCCTGGCTGATGGCAAAAAATGCAGGTTAACCCAGAAGTGCCAGAATCCCTCTGGTGCTTCGTCCCTCAGGATCAGTGAAGTGGTTCCCCCGATCCGCCATGCACCAGGAAGTGATAGACAACCTGGAGAGCCTCCATGGAGCGCTCTTGAGAATGAATCGTTCCATACAGGCAGAAGGTAACTTTGGGATCATGAAGAATGATCGCTGGTACAAACGGATTGTACGAAGAGGTATAAATTCCGTACGGCTTGAAGTTTTCCTTGTCTCTATCGGGCATAATCTCTATAAATATCACAACAAACAGATGAGATCCAAGACAGCCGCATAAGAAATCAAAGTCGCTATCTTATGGGGTGGGGGGTACTATACTCTTTTTCAATTGAGCTGACAGAAAGCGGCGTGCAGGTCCTGCGCGCAATATTTATTATAGGAGGAGGCTTTCCTGATGGATGTTCTTGTGATCGGGTCCGCGGTGGCGGACGTTCTGGCCAGACCGCTGCCTGAAGGCGGCTGGCAGGAGAAGCAGAGAATTGAGACAGTCCGCCTGTATCCGGGCGGCGATGCCCTGAACCAGAGCATCCGCCTGGCGGATGCCGGGGTTTCCGCAGGAATCTTATGCGTCCTTGGAAAAGATGCCGGGGGCGATATGGTGACAGCGGCTCTGGGCCGCAGGGGGGTGGACTGCTCCCTGATCCGTTATCGGGAGGATGTGCCCACGGGAATGTCCCTGGTGCTGGTCAAAGAAAACGGAGAGCGTCATATCTTTGCTGCCAGGGGCGCCCATGCCACACTTTGCAAAGAAGATCTGGAGGGACTGGACCTTACCGGGCTTAAGGCCCTTTCCCTGGCCAGCCTTTTTTCCATGCCATTTCTCGAGGATGATGGTATGGCGGCTTTTCTGGAAAGAGTCAGAAAGAAGGGGATCCCCATTTTCGCTGATCTGGCCAGTGACAAGCGGGGCCAGAAAATCGGCGGCGTCCGTCCTTTCCTGCCCCTGATCGATTTCTTCCTGCCCAGTCTCCCCGACGCAGCGGCCCTGCTTGGTCTGCCCATGCCGGAGAAAACGGGTAACGACAAGGCCGACACTGAGGCAGTATGGGCACTGGCCCGTGAGACCGCCTTAAGGCTGCGGGCGGAGGGCGCCCATACCCTGGTGATCAAATGCGGTGCCGCAGGGGCTTATTACATGAATGAGGAGAAAGAAGGGCGGATACCTGCGCCTGTCCTTACCCCGGCAGATGTGACCGGGGCCGGAGACTGCATGGCGGCGCTTCTGATCCACAGACTTCTGGCAGGCAGCAGCCTGCCGGAGGCAATTACCTATGCCTGTGCGGGGGCATCTGTCAGCACTTTATCCGAAGGGGCTTCGGCGGTGCCGCTTTGCGAGGAAGAGATCGTAAGATACATGCCCTGACGCCGGGGTCTTATGCACAATAAAAGATACATATTATCAGGTAACGTAAAAACAATTGCGCTTAACGCTTTAGTGTGATATTCTGTAAAAGCCGTAAAGCGGCAAAACTCAGGAGAGACCTGTAAAACAGGCGCCGAAGGTGTATGAATCACTCAGGCAAAAGGATGGAGGTAAAACAGAATATGTTACAGACAGTAAACGAATGGATCAAATGGTTTGATGATCTTGTGTGGGGCCTGCCCCTGATCATCCTCATTCTGGCAACAGGCATTTACCTGACTTTCAGGCTGGGCCTGCTGCAAATGCGGCATCTGGGCAAAGCCCTCCGCTACATGGTGCAGAATGAGGAGGACGGGCACGGCGAAGTCACCAGCTTCGGGGCCTTATGTACAGCCCTTTCCGCCACGATCGGTACCGGCAATATCGTCGGTGTCGCCACGGCTCTGGCCGCCGGCGGCCCGGGCGCCCTTTTCTGGATGGAGGTCGCAGCCTTTTTCGGCATGGCCACCAAATACGCAGAGGGGCTTCTGGCCATCCATTACCGCACCATTGACGATGAAGGCCATGTCCTTGGCGGCCCCTTCTACTATATCGAAAACGGTATGGGTAAGCAGTGGCGCTGGCTGGCCAGGATCTTCGCCTTCTTCGGCGCGGGCGTCGGCCTTCTGGGTATCGGTACCTTTACCCAGGTCAACGGCATCGCATCGGCTTCCACGAACTTCTTTGACCCGGAAGCCCTCCATACGGTCGTACTGTTTGGAAACACTTATACATGGGCGACGGTGATCACCTGTCTGATCGTCACCCTGTGTGTCGGTCTCGTGGTCATCGGCGGCATCAGGCGTATCGCCAGGGTTTCGGAAATCATCGTGCCTTTCATGGCCGTTCTGTATTTCTTCTTCGCCGGCCTGATCATTGTCACGCATATCCCGCAGATCCCTGCGGCCATTGCCCTGATCGTCAGGACGGCCTTCACAGGCAGCGCTCTGGCGGGCGGCGTCATGGGTACCATGATCGTTGCCATGCAGAAGGGTATCGCCAGGGGTATCTTTTCCAATGAGGCCGGCCTGGGCAGCGCCCCCATCGCGGCAGCGGCAGCTCAGACCAAGGAACCGGTCCGCCAGGGTCTGGTGACCATGACAGGTACCTTTATCGATACCATCGTCATCTGTACCATGACCGGCTTATCCATCGTGATCGCCGGCAGCTGGAACACAGGACTTAAGGGTGTCCAGATCACCATGGACGCTTTTCAGAAGGGTCTGCCCTTCCCGTCCACCGTGGCGTCCTTCGTGCTGATGGTCTGCCTGATCTTTTTTGCCTTCACCACTATTCTGGGCTGGAATTACTACGGTGAAAGGTGTCTGGAGTATCTGTCAGGCAGAAACAAAAAGGCGGTCATAACCTACCGCTGGCTCTATATCCTGGCTGTTTTCATCGGCCCCTACATGACCGTGGAGGCGGTGTGGAACATTGCCGATATCTTCAACGCCCTGATGGCCATCCCCAACCTGGTGGCCCTGATCGCCCTGCGTGACGTTGTGGCGGGCGAGACCCGGGCTTTCTTTGAAAAATATCATCCTTCCGTATAAAAGGCCGTCTGCGCGGCCCGGAACATAAGGCAGGACTGTCCATAAAAAGCGACAGTCCTGCTTTTTCATGTCCGAGGAAGAATATGGACTGCAAGCATGGGAATTGTCGGGATCCCTCGGATTTGTTATAATAGACATAAGACCTTTTCGGTTAATACTATCAGAAAACGGAGATTGTTATGGACAAAAAATATTCCCTGTGGTCCAAATGTGCCTACGGCTTCGCCGACATCTACGGCGGCGGCGCCTTTGTCATCATCAGTACCTTTTATACGGTCTTTCTGACCAAGGCTCTGGGCATGCCCCCGGCCCTGGCCGGCACCATTCCCCTGATCGGCAAGGTCTGGGATGCCGTGACCGACCCTGTCATGGGCAACATCGCCGACAGGACCCGGTCAAGGTTCGGGCCCAAACGTTTTTATATTCTGCTGGGCAGCTTTATATCGGCCATTACCTTCATTTTAATGTGGGTGGTCTTCCTGGGCGAGAGCATGACGGGCAGATACATCTTTTACGCCCTTATGTACATGCTCTTTTCCACCGGCTTTACCATCGTCATGGTGCCCTATAACGGCCTGCTGCCGGACATGGTGGAGGACTACACGGCCCGCGGCAGTTTTTCTGCCACCCGTATGATCTTTTCCACCTTCGGATCCATTCTGGCCGGTCTGATCCCCACCATCCTTATCAAGGACAATACCAGACCCGGTCAGTACATGACGGTGGCCCTGATCTTTGCCGTGATCTTCGTGGTGGTCATCCTCATCACCTTCTTCGGCACCTGGGAGCGGGAAAAGCCCGTGGTCAGGGTGGGCCTGGCGGAGAGCTTTGCCCAGTCTCTGACGGTTTATAAAAGCAGGAGCTTCCGTCTGTTTATCGCCATCTTCCTGTGCGGTCAGGGCGCGGCCGACTTTGTGACCGGCCTGGCTGTCTACTATGTGGATGATGTGCTCAACGCCTACGGCGGCGGCCGCTTTACCTATCTGATGGCAGTGATTCTGCTGTCCCAGTTCGTCGGCGCCATCATCATGGGCCCCATCATGAACAAAACATCCAAAAAATTCCCGATCCTGCTGGGCTTCCCCATCCGTATCGCGGCGACCCTGGCCCTTTTGGCCTTCTCTCACGAAGGGGCGAATTTTACCGTCATTCTGGGCCTGTCCTTTATCATCGGTCTGGGCATGGCAGGCTCCTCCGTCAGTATCTACGCCATCCTGGCAGATATGGCGGATGTGGACGAGCTGATCACATCGGTCAACCGGCCGGCCATCTGCTCCGGCATGGCCACCTTTATCCGTAAGATCGCCACCGGCCTGTCCTCAGCCATTATCGGCCTGCTTCTGGCCATGGTGGGCTACAGTGAGGCCCTGGCCAGCGAGGGCGCCAGACAGTCCGCCGCTACCCAGACGGGCATCGCCCTCATCTACGTATTCGCACCCATCGTGCTCATGGTCCTGACCATCATCTTCGCGGTGCTCTTCCCCATGAACGGGAAGGAATTTGACATCATCCGCGCGGAGCTGGCACGGCGCAGGGGCGAGGATACAGAGACTTCTCCCACGCAGGAGGAGATCCGGGTCATGGAAAAGGTGACCGGTTTTTCCTATGACCGTCTGTGGGATAAGGAAAATGCTCTGAAGCTCAGAAAAAGATAAAAAAGGGGTAGCATGCCCTTTACAGGTTATGTTATTATTTAAACTGTTTTTAAAAGTGACCATTTTTCACAGGAGGTAGATCATGGGCGGATTTTTCGGCGTAGCGTCAAAGGAAGATTGTGTATTTGATCTCTTTTACGGAACAGATTATCATTCCCACATGGGAACACGCCGCGCAGGTCTTGCCGTATACAGTAAGACCAAGGGCTTTGACCGCGCGATCCACAGTATTGAAACAAGTAATTTCAGACCGAAATTTGATAAGGATATCGTTAAGATGGAGGGTAACCTCGGCATCGGCTGCATTTCCGATTATGAACCGCAGCCGCTGATCGTCCGCTCCCACCATGGCACCTATGCCATCACAACGGTCGGCAAGATCAATAATGCCGACGAGATCACCAAAGCGATCTTTGCGCAGGGCCACTCTCATTTCCTGGAAATGAGCGGCGGCGACATCAATCCCACGGAGCTGGTGGCGGCCATCATCAACCAGAAGGAGA
>CADAIF010000007.1 GCA_902787905.1 uncultured Lachnospiraceae bacterium | reverse complement strand
AATGAATGGCCTCCTTCGCCTCCCGGTAGTCGGACATCATGCCCATCAGGGTATAGAGGGAAAGGCCGCACTTGCGCGGGGCATGCAGGGCATCGATCAGATGGCGCAGCTTCTGCCGCTTTTCCATCAGCTCGCCCGAGGCATTCTCATACAGCCGGTCATGAGCCTTTCTGCCAAGAGATAAGGTCTCCTCCAGCTGGTCCAGCAGGTGGCGGCGGCTGGTCTTGTCCGCAAAAAGCTCCAGACAGAAGGGCCCCAGCCCGATCTCATCAAGACGGGTCTGTACCACCTCCAGGGCCGGCATCTTCCTGGCCAGGAAAAGCACACTTTTCCCCTGATACAGGGCGTTGGCGATCATATTGGTGATGGTCTGGGATTTGCCTGTGCCGGGCGGTCCGTGCATGACAAAGCTGTGCCCGGCGGCCGCCGCCTGCACTGCCGCCATCTGAGTCCCGTCGGCACTGATGGGGAAGATCAGATCAGAAGGGCGGATCTCCCTGTCCAGCTGACCGGGCGTCATAAAGATCTTCTCCGGCGCCTGCTGAAGACACCCCTCCACAAGACTGCCTACGATGGGATGCTTTGCAAAAAGACTGCCGTATTCGTGCAGGTCCCGCCAGAGCATGTACTGGCCGAAGGAAAAGAGGCCCAGGTACATGCGGTCCAGAACCATCCAGCCGGGCTGCTCCCTGATCTCCAGCATCAGAGTGTTCAGAAGCTTCCTGTAAGCAGGCAGCCCTTCCTCCATGGGGACACTGTCCGTGCCGCCGATCCGGATGCCGAAACGGTCCTTCAGCATCTCAAAAAGGGTGGTATTCATCTGCCACTCATCATCTCTGAGGGACAGTCTGTAGTCCGTCCGGTCCGTCAGCCGCTCAAGGGTCACGGGGATCATGACCAGAGGTGCCAGTCTGGCCCTGTCTTTGTCATCCGTCCGCCATTTGAGAAAACCGGCGGCCAGGTAAAGGACATTGGCGCCGCTCTCCTCGGTGATGGTGCGGGATGTGCGGTAAAGACTTTTCAGGGCAGACAGGGTCTGACCCTGAGTCATCAGCACCCTGAGACGCCCGGCGGCCAGATCATCTGCCGTCTGGCTCTGCCGCTGATACATCAGCTCCGCCTGGGCATCGGCATCCTTAAGCTCCGGCAGCCCTGAAAGCTCCTCCGGGGCCCCCAGCAGCCGGTAGGACCGGCCCTCCACCAGGCCTGCCGTCAGATCGCACATGGCCTGAAGCCGCCCCATCAGGGGCAGATTTTTTGCGGTCAGACTCATGTTCAGCATGGGATTACGGAGGCTGGGATCCAGGATCTTCCGCTCCCAGTAGACCAGCTTGGTCATCTCCGCCTGCGGCGTATCCTCCAGAAACTCCGACGCTTCTATCTCCTCTGCCGCATCATCGGCCTCGGAAGTCAGAGCCTGACTGCCTGCGGCGCTTTCCGCATCTTCCTCATATCCAAAACCGCCGTGGATCTCCTTTAGGGGCATGGGCCTGATATCGCCCTGCCGGGCCCGGCGGATATCGATCACATACTCGAAGGAGGCAAAAAGCCCCTCCGATGCCTTCAGGGCACTCTCAAAGGGGGTGCCGAAGGCGTAGTTGTCCATCAGGGTGCACTCGACGATGGCCAGATCGCCCAGGGCGTTAAGTTTTCTTTTCTCCACCGTTTCCCGGTCATGGATGATGATCTCCGGGAAACACTCGTCCTTAAGCCAGCAGCCGGCCACCGCGTGACCCCGCAGGATCATGACAAAGGCATTCAGGCTGGCCGCCTCCAGACAGGCCGCGTAAAGGACGGCCATATCGATACAGCAGCCCATCTTATTGGCCAGGGTAAAGCCCGGCATGCGGACCCGCTGCCCCCGGTCCCAGTTGGCCGGCGGATAGACATAGGTGATCTTCTCCTCCTGGATGATCTCAAAGATGGCCTTCATCATCTTCAGGACATCCTTTTTGCCGCCGGGATTGTCATAGCCGGAAAAAGCCATACCATAGCGTTCTCCTGCCCGGGCCAGAATGTCCAGAACCCGGCGGTCATTGGGCGTGACAAAGACACCCAGAAGCTCCGGATGGTTTACGCTGCTCCACAGGTCATAGGGCAGGATGGTCAGGGGAAAGGCCTCCTTGCAGACAGGCTCGCTCTTCTCGTCCGCCGTCATGATCTCCGCGATCAGATGCCCGTCCAGGGTCTCATTGTAGGACAGAAGGGCTTCCCCGTCGATGATCAGGCCTGGGTCTTCGATCACCATCTGGCCGCCTGCCGGAACCTCTTCGATATAGCGGATCCAGCTTTCGGTCAGCTCCGGCGCGGAGGAAAGCTTCAGCTTCAGGTCCCGGGCCGTCTCCTGCCCAAGGTTTTTTACCGTGATGCTGCGCAGCCTGTCATAGCCGTACAGATGCCGGATATAACTCAGCTGCCGATCATAATCCATCTCAATCTTCAGGTTATAGATCACGAATCACTTCCACCTTTCCGCAAATGTCTCAGAGCTTCCTCCCGAGGGCCGGTGCATCTTCACTTCCGCCGCATCTGTCCCGTCCATATCTTCAGCCTCTTCTGCCCGGGCATGACCGCCCGCAAGGTCAGCCAGGTCCTCCAGGTCGTCAAAGGCATCTTCGTCCTCGTCTTTTTCCAGGATATCATCATCCACGGCCGCGGTATCCGCAAGGGAATCCGTCAGCTTTGACCCCATATCCACAAGGCCCGTCAGGCGGCCGCCGAAGATCCGCCCGAACCACCCGGCAGTCATGGCCGGCAGGAAGGATAAGAAGGTATCCAGTTCCTGACTGTCCTCCCGGATCTCCATACGGGAGACGGCCAGAAGAATGCCCGCCATAGCCGCGAAAACAATGACAGAGACTGAGCCCTCGGCGATAAAGGGCAGGGTGATGCCGGTCAGGGGGATGATGCCGATGTTGCCGGCAATGATGACCATGGCCTGGATAAAGATCATCAGCGTGATCCCCAGGACCAGACCCTGGTTGACCGGGGCGCCGCTGCCGACCTTTTTCTGCAGCCTGAAGCCCTCCCTGAAAAGGATCATGTACATCAGGATGACAAAAAGGCCCATGACAAAACCGAAAAAGCTGACCAGCTCAGAAAAGATCATATCCGAGCGCATGATCGGCACAGAGATGAATTCATGGCTGCCGGACCCGGTCAGACCGCCCAGACGCATGGCTCTGGCCCCGCGGTTCACCTGGAAGCTCATATCCTGGGCGTTGACCTGGCCGAAATGGGCCTCCACGTAGGATTCGGGCAGCGCCATCAGAAGATATCTGGACATCAGCTTGTTGTAGATGAGCAGGGCAGGATGGCCCACCGGTGTCAGAAAGCCCTTGCAGCTGCCGTAGAGGACAGATGTGGCTGAATCATAAAAACCGTTCTTAAGAAAGGTTTCCTTGAAGTCGGTCCTGAAAGCGGTATCCTCGCAAAGCTCAGCCAGCATGAACATGGCCGGGTATTCCTCATAGTCCGCCGGATCGAAAGTCCCTTTTTTGAGCTCTCCTGCCAGGACCTCGGAATTGACCTCCGAACCCTTTAAAAAGTCGTCAGTGGTCATGGCGTCCTCCCCCTCCAGGCCTTCTGCCGCCCGGATAAAGGCCGCCTCATGGGCAGGGTCAGCCAGGGTCTTTTCTCCGTCCTTATAGGAAAGGATCAGCTCCTTGAGCCGGTCTGTGCTGCCGGACCCCACCGAGTCATCGGTAAAATAGGAGGCGAAAAGCAGGGGATCGGAATCCTCCAGGGCCCTGTCATAAAGGCCGACACCTCCGAGAACCAGAAAAACGACCAGGAGCGCCGCCAGCACCAGAAGACCGGCCAGGTACTTCATTTTGGTCGGATAGACGAAAAGGAAGATCAGAAAGACCAGACCCAGGACGACCATGGTGCCGCCCTCGGAAAGATAAGCCAGGATGCCGCAGACCAGGCCCGCATAAAGGATGGATAAAAGGACGCCGGCCCGGTTTCTGTACTTACTGAGCAGGCCGGCGATGGTCAGGATAAACAGGATCCTGATCAGCTCGATCACCGGAATGCCGTAGAGCAGGATCGTGGCCCCGTTCACCGCCTGTCCCCTGAAACAGAGGAGGGCCAGGATGCCCAGAGACAGGAGGGCTGCCAGGGCGATGAAAAAAACCGAGCCCATCAGCCGGGCGATCAGGGGATAAAAGATCATGACCGCCAGGATAACGATCAGGGCCAGGATATAGTCCACCCTCAGGGCCTTATAGCTCTCATTATGATAATAGTTGACTTCCAGACCCGCGTGGATCAGACTGCCCAGAGTCATTAAAATGACCGTAACCAGGGCGATGCGTCTGCTGCCGCCAAACTCCGGCAGGACGACAAAAAGGAGGATGAGACCGGTCAGGAAGGGGCCGGTCATGGTATTCCAGAATTCACCGGCAAAGCCCCGGCTATAGGCCAGAAGGGTGCAGAATACCGTAAAGAGAATAAATAATAACAGCTCTTTATAGGGGACCAGACGGCCGCCCCGCCTGCTTTTACTCTCCGTCACCGCTTATCCCTCCTTCCAGAATCTTCTTCAGCTCCAGGATCATCTCTTCATCCTTCAGACGGAATTTGACCTCCACACGGCGCGACTTTGCCGCGTCCACCTTGCCGTCCGCCCCGTAGACCGGGTTGGAAAAGGATCTGCCGTTGGCCGTGATGATGGACCTGAGCTGATCCTTCTGCGCCTGACTTAAGGCGCTGTCTGACAGGCAGTAGGAAACGACGGAAAGGGCCCGCTGCTGGCTCAGCTCCAGATTGTACATATAGCCGGATTCCGTGTCCGTATGGCCTTCGATGATGATCTCCGCGATATCATCCTTAAACTCATCATTGAAAAGAACCCCGATATAGATGGGCAGAAAACGGTCCAGAAAAGCCGTGCCCTCCTTTTTCAGGGCAAACTGGGACCGGTCGTACAGAATGCTGGAATCAAAGACGATGGCCCCGCTCTGCTGGTCGATGGTGATGGCGATGTCCTGCCGGCTCAGCTCCTCATTCAGGGCCTCGATGATCTCCTGCTTGACGCCGATGATCCGGTCGATCTCCGCCTGCTTCTGCTCCAGCTCCTCCTTGAGCTTCAGGTACTCCTCGTTCTGGGCCTCCAGCATTTCCTGGCGGACCAGAAGCTCCTCACTCTGGGCGGCCAGTTCCTTCTTATACTGGTTCATTGAAACGATGGAGACCGCAACGATCAGAATGAACACCATCAGCAGGGCGGCCATCATATCTGAATAGCTCTGCCAGTAGTTCGTTTCCTCCCCGTCCCTTTTTCTCCTCACATGTCTCATGTCATGCCTCCGTATGCGACAAAGTGATGCTTAATGTCTGCCGAAAAGACCGGCGATCCTCTGGCCCAGGCTGCGGGACTGCCGCGCCTCCAGAGAAGCCAGACGGCGGCTCAGCTCCGCCTGGGTATCCGCCTGGGTCTTTAAGATCTCCAGGATGCCTGCCAGAAGCTCCCTCTCCGTGGGGCCCTCCGGGGCCGCCTGCCTTGTACCCGCATCTTGCGCCTCCGCCGTCTCACCGGCGAAGCTCTCGGGGATGGCAGCCGCCCTTTGGCCGGCTGCTGTCTGAAAAGCCAGTATGCTCTCATTCAGGGCTTCCTGACTGGCCAGAATCTTTGTGCAGATCTCATCTAAACGCGCCTCATGCTGAGACATCATGGCCAGCATGGCCTCCTGCCGCTCCACGCTGGACTGGAGCCCGTCCGCGTAAAGACTCATCTCCCGGATCAGGTCCTCCGACTTATCCACCGTCTGCTGCATGCTGCCGGTGCAGATATCCACCTTTTCCATGATCTTACCGGCCTTTTCGTTGATATTTGCCGTGTCGGTCCCGGTCCTTGCGATCTCCTCCAGAAGCCCCTTCAGGCTTCCCGTCATCTCGGTCTGGGCCAGACTCAGCGCATCCACACTGAGACCCAGCTCATTGATATGACTGTCCAGAGAGCCCCGCATCTGCTTTACGAAGGAGGTGACGATCTTGGTCAGGGCCGTAGACTGTTCATTTCGAAAGTCAAAGACCACATTGCGCAGAGACTCGTTGATCTCATCAAACTGGGGCTTTAAGGTCTTACCGATCTGACTGCCCAGATTTTTGCCGATGCCGCTGTCCACCTGGGTCTTAATGGCCGCCAGAGAAGCCTCCTGTCTCTCAAGGGCTGCCCGGATCAGGTCCTGGGTATCCTCCCTGTGAATGGGATGCAGCACCATATCGAAAAGGTCTTCCAGAGCATTCAGGTCTGAGGAAAGGGCTGCCATGGCCTCTCCCCGGACCAGGTTGAAAACGATGGACAGGGCCACGCCGTAGACCGATGTGAAAAAGGCCACATTCAGGCCGCCCACCAGGGTGCCCACCGAGGAGGTCATCTGATCGGCCCCGGCAAAGTCAAAGCCGTGCAGGCCCACGATGAGACCGATAAAGGTGCCCAGAATACCCAGGGCCGTCAGAATGCCCGGGACCTGCCGGCAGAAAGATCCTGAGCAGTGCTCCAGGACCTCATCCTCATCCAGATAATCCTCGATCCGGATATTTTCGCCGTCCTCGGCCCGCCAGTCTCTGATCAGGCGGAGCCAGTCCTCCTGGATCCTGGGATTTTTAAAACCGCCCGTCTCCATCAGGTTCAGATAGACCGTGTTCCTGAAGCGTTTCTCCTCCTCGGTATAGTCCGCGTCCTGCTGCCGGATCATTTCCGCCAGAGACTGCCGGTCCTTGCCGCTGAGGACAGCCTGGGTCAGCCTGGCCGCATCCTCACCGAATTCGCGCATCCGCCGCAGACCCTTAAGGTCCGCGTAGAGAATCAGGGCGGCCATCAGCAGCAGAAACAGATAATTCATCCGCATATGACCGGAAAAACCACCGATCACATAAGTCCCTGCCGCAAACAGGATCAGCAGAACATACAGCCACAGACTTTTATAATGATTCTTATTCATATCGCTCCGGAAACTCCTTTTTCTTGTGAAAAATCACTATACGATATCCCTTGTCATATTGTTGATTATAACAATTTTACGGGAGAAACGTCAATCAGTCCATGTCCTATATATCCCACACAACAAAAAAAATCCTCACTTTTTAAGGAAAAAGTGAGGATTTTTTAATCATTGAAACATTTGTTTAAGCTTTATCTTTTTTACGGTTTTTTCTGCGTCCGAGCAGGAGTTTTACGACCCGCAGGATCACATAGACGACGATGAAGAAGGCAATGAAATAGGGGATGCTGCTGACAAACCAGATACAGAAGTCTCTGATGCCTTCGCCCAGACCGATCAGGCTCTCTCCGAAGCCGTCAGCCATCCGCTGCCAGACGCTGCGCTCCCCGACCTGGGTCTCCTTTTTCACTTCACTGATGTCCACCCGGACCGTGTCATAGGTGACCATGTTATCGTAGACCTTCAGCTGGGAGGCATAGGACTCCAGCTGGTAACGGACATCTGTCAGGGCGCTCTGGATGCTCATGAGCTCCTCCACGGTCTCCGCCCGCTCCATCAGGGCCTTCAGCTGTTCTTCCTCAGCCCTCAGGGCATTGACATGACTCTCCAGATCCACATAGGTCAGGGTCACATCCTGGACATTTTCGGACCGGCTCAGCACATTGGAGGCGTCGTCCAGGTCCGCCAGAAAGGCATCCGTCTTTCCCGAGGGGATACGAAGGGTCAGGAAGCCATACCTGGAAGAGCTTCCGTAATAGGAGTCGCCGCCGCTGACACTGGAGGATTCCACATAGCCCCCCGCTGCCTCGGTCTTTTCCTTAAGGGTCTGAAGAAGGGTATCAAATTCCAGAGTCTCCACACTGAGACTGATATCCCGGATCAGCTTCCTGCCGGAAGCGGCAGCTTCATCGACAATATCCGCAGACTGAGACGCTGCCCCGGTCTCGGCCGTAGTCACGCCATCATAGGCATCCTCAGCCGCAGCCTCAGGCATTTCCGCCTCCATGGGGGCGGCATTATCATAGGCGGCCTGCCCGGTGCCTGAGCTGAGAGCATATGAGCTCCTGGCCATCGCGCCGCCGGCGGAGCCCATCCTGAAGGTTCCCGCTGCCCCGTTCAAAAGGGCTGCGCAAAAGACACCGACAATACATACAGCGGCCGCCAGCCTGGCTGTAGATCCGCCGAAAACCCAGCGGCGAAGACGCCTGCCCAGGCTTTCCTTTTCCTGCTTTACATCTTTTTCTTTTTCCATGACATTCACCTCATCGGCACATGCGGCCTCAATACGGTCCCAGAGATCGGGCGTCTCAGCTTCTGTCATTGCAAGATACATTTTCTCAATCTCATGCTCAGTCATTGACAGCCCTCCTCAATCTTTCCATGCTTTGCTGATAGTGCCAGGAGACCGTGGCCAGAGGCATATCCATGACCTCGGCAATCTCCTTAAAAGACATCTGACCGGCGATCTTCATCGCCACGATCTGCTGTCTGGCGGAGGACAGGGAGCCGAGCAGTTCCCGGAAGGAAAGACCGGCCAGAGCCTCATCCTCGGCCGATGACGCTGTCCTTTCGGCCGCGTCCGGCATCTCCTCCGGGTCCGTGGGGATCTCCCGGTGATTTTTGCGAAGATGGTCGACGGCCATGTTGCGGGCGATCCTTGCCATCCAGCACTTATGGCCGCTGCCGGGCCTGTAGCTGCCGGCGTTTTTCAAGAGACGTATGAAGAAATCCGAAGTTACGTCCGCCGCGGCCTCCCGGTCGGAAACGATGGCCAGGATGACCATATAGACCGACTGCCGGCAGTCCTCATAGATCTCGCGGAGCGCCTCCCGGTCTCCCTTTTTCAGGCGCGCCATCAAGGCGTCAAACATCTGGTCAGTCATACACACCCCCTGCTTTCCGGTATCTGTGTCAGAAACGTTTCTACTCTATATACGTTTCAGTGCCGCATTTTTTATGGTGAAAAAGAAAATTTTTTCTGTTATACTATGAATACTATTTCGAAGGAGGTCCTCCCATGACCCACAAGATCATCTGCTACGGAGATTCCAACACCTATGGCTACGACGCCAAAGGCTATATTAGCGGCCGTCTGCCCAAGGATACCCGCTGGACAGGCATTCTGGACAGCCTCCCGGACTATGAGATCGTCAACTGCGGTGAAAACGGCCGGGAAATACCCACAGACCGCTGGGAACTGTCTTCCCTGGACACGGTCCTGCAAAGGGAAGCCCCCTTTGACCTGCTGACGGTCATGCTCGGCACCAACGACCTGCTGACCATGTTCCGGTCCGGTATGCCCAGGATCGCCGCCCGTATGGAACAGTTTCTGACCTATATCCTGAAAAATCCTGCCCTGGAGGGCCGGGCGGACCGGATCCTCCTGATCGCGCCGCCGCCCACGCATTTAAGCCTGTTCGGTCAGGACGGCGAACGCTATGACCGCATCTCCGCGGAATTCGGCGGAGCCTACGCCCAGCTGGCCCGGGAGACGGGCGTCCACTTTGCCAATGCCGGCAGGTGGGGGATCGAGCTGGGTTCGGACGGGGTCCACTTTACCGAAAAGGGCCATAAGCACTTTGCCCGCCATATGCAGACGGTCTTAAAGGACATCTTTACGGCGCCTCTTTTTTAGCCTTTTCATCATAGCTGTCCAGGAAATGATGGACCTGGCCGTCCTGCTTGTAGGCGATGATGGTGCTCAGGTTCACATTTTCCACACTGCTGAAAATATTCCCCTCCACAAAGGGATTGACCTTTTTCAGCTCCCGGATCAGGGCCTTGATCTCCTGACGCTTGGAGGCTGAGCTGCCGTCCGCCCGGATATCGCTGCAGGTCTCCGTGAAATGGCAGGCGCACCTCAGGAAGGTCAGATGATTATAATCCCGCCAGCGGATCACATCCTCCTCCCGGATCAGGTACATGGGCCTGATCAGTTCCATGCCCTCGAAATTGGTGCTGTGCAGCTTGGGCATCATGGTCTGGACCTGGCCCCCGTAGAGCATCCCCATCAGGATGGTCTCGATCACATCGTCATAGTGATGGCCCAGGGCGATCTTATTGCAGCCCAGGGCCTTAGCCTGACTGTAAAGATAGCCCCGGCGCATGCGGGCGCACAGATAGCAGGGCGATCCCTTGACCACGTCCACCGTATCAAAGATCGGGCTCTCGAAAACAGTGATGGGCACCTGCATCAGCGCGGCATTGTACTCGATCATTTCCCGGTTGGCCTTTGTGTAACCGGGGTCCATGACCAGAAAAACCAGTTCAAAGGGAAACTTGTGATGGCGGGCCAGCTCCTGAAAGAGCTTGGCCATCAGCATGGAATCCTTGCCGCCGGAAATACATACGGCGATCTTATCCCCCTCCTGCACCAGTTCATAGGTATTGATGGCCCTGGTAAAACGGCTGAAGAGGGCCTTGTGGAATTTCTTCCGTATGCTGCGCTCGATCTCCTCATTGCTGACCGGCGCCTGTGCATTTAATACTTCCATAAATATCTCCATAAAGAGTAATGCCAGATTGACCTGAAGGCCAAAATGGCATTGCTTTTTTTATTCTGCGCCGGCGATCCTGCGGGCCACGAAAACGCCGCTGGCCGAGGCGTGGGACAGTGAATGGGTCACGCCGCTGCCGTCGCCGATGATATAAAGGCCCGGGAGCCTGGATTCCAGATGCTCGTCGATGGAAACCTCCATGTTGTAGAACTTGACCTCCACACCGTAAAGGAGGGTGTCGCCGTTGGCCGTACCCGGGGCGATCTTGTCCAGGGCATAGATCATCTCGATTATGCCGTCCAGGATCCTCTTGGGCAGGACCAGGCTCAGATCGCCCGGCGTCGCAGCCAGGGTCGGCGTCACAAAGCCTTCGCTGATCCTCTTTTCCGTAGAGCGCCGGCCGCGGATCAGGTCGCCGAAACGCTGGACGATGACACCGCCGCCCAGCATGTTGGACAGGCGGGCGATACTCTCGCCGTAGCCGTTGCTGTCCTTGAAGGGCTCGGAAAAATGCTTGGCCACCAGCAGGGCAAAATTGGTATTGGTGGTCTGAAGGTCCGGATTTTCATAGCTGTGGCCGTTGACCGTAATGATGCCGTTGGTATTCTCAGAGACCACCGCCCCCTTGGGGTTCATGCAGAAGGTCCGCACCCGGTCCTCAAATTTCTCGGTCCGGTAGACGATCTTGCTCTCGTAAAGCTCATCTGTCAGGTCGGAGAAGACATCCGCCGGCAGCTCCACGCGCACACCGATATCCACACGGTTGGATTTGGTCGGAATCTCAAGATCCCTGCAGACCTGCTCCATCCACTTACTGCCGCTGCGGCCCACGGAAACGATACACTGATGACATCCATAGGCCTCATCTGCCGTGCGCACAAGGTAGCCGTCCTCTTCCCGGGCAATCTCCTTTACTTCTGTGTCAAAGTAGAAATCCGCCTTCTCCTTCAGCTCATCATACAGACGGCCCAGGACCACATAATTGATATCCGTACCCAGGTGACGCACCGAAGCATCTAACAGATGCAGACCGTTCTGGGTGCAGATCTTTTTGAACTTCGTGTCGGCCGTGGAATAAAGCCGGGTGCCCTCACCGCCGTGGGACATGTTGATCTGGTCCACATAGGTCATCAGATTCATGGCCTCCTGCTTTCCGATATATTCGAAAAGGGTGCCGCCGAAATCGTTGGTCAGATTGTATTTGCCGTCGGAGAAGGCCCCGGCGCCGCCGAAACCGCTCATGATGGCGCAGGTCCTGCAGTTAATGCAGCTCTTCACCTTCACGCCGTCGATGGGGCACTTCCTCTTTTCCAGGGAATGGCCCTTTTCCAGAACAGCCACCTTCAGAGCCGGCGCCAGCTTTGTCAGCTCATAGGCGGAATAGATCCCGCCCGGTCCGGCGCCGATAATGATCACATCATAGTCCTTCATCGTCTGTCTCCTTATTCATCAGGACGCAGCGCTTTCAGCTGCGACAGGGTAAAGCCGGGCGCATAGCCGCCCGACGCGTACTGCTGGTTCAGATAATCCACCGCTGACAGCCGTCCCTCCTCGGAAAAGGGGAAAAGCTTGCTGCTGATCTTTTCCGGGTCCGTCTTCTCAAAGGAGAAGGGCTCCGGCCAGATAAAGACCATCAGGCCCTTTTCAGCCGTGACCTCCCCGGCCTCGTTCTTTTCCTCCTTCTGCAGGATGATGCGGTAGCGCATCCCCTGAAGACTTCCGGAAAAGGGCCGGCCGTAGGTATAGTAGTTGAGGGAAAGAATGTCCTCCGCTTTAATTTGTGTCATTTTTTCCTCCTGCGGGAAACAGCCGGCTTCAGGGCCGGCTGCGCATACCTTCCTCACATGCGGGAAGGCTCATAAACAACGTAAATATAGGGGTGAGGCAGATCAAGCCGGCTCTTTTCCCGGTGCTTTAAAGCCCTCTGCCCGGTCCTGGGATGTATAAAGACCCTGTCGGTCTCCGGATCAACCCTGCTGATGGTCGTCAGCAGCTCCTCCATGATCTGCGGCGGATAGATAAAACCGTCGTGGGCATAAAGAATCCCCGAAAAGGACCGCCCCATCAATGCCTTCAGCCCCGCTTCATACTGAGACAGGGGCGCGCTGTGATCAAAAAAGATCCACAGACTGCTGCTGATATTATCTCCCGAAAAAAGCAGGCCGGTCTTATCATCAAAGACCATGACCGAGCCCCTGGTGTGCCCCGGCAGAAAAATGATCTCCTCCCGGCGCCCTCCCAGATCAAAGATCTGCCCGTTTTTCAGCGCTTTGAATTCACGGGGAGGCGCCGCCAGATAAGCCGCCGCATTAAAGCTTTCAGGCCAGACATCCGGCAGACCCGCTGCCGCCCGGTCCCTGCGGAACTTATCCACGATCAGCTTTTTCTGGGTCTTTTCGTACCATAGGTAAACGGGAATATCCTCCGGATTGATAAAGACCTCTCCAAACAGACGGCTCCCGCCGGCATGGTCGGTGTGCCCGTGGGTCAGGACCACCTGAACGGGCAGGTCCGTCAGCGTCCTTACAAAGGCCGGAAGATCCTCAAAGCCGTAGCCGGTATCGATCAGCAGGGCCTTTTCCTCGCCCAGGATCAGGGTCGTATACACCCCGCCCGGCTCATAAATGTGGAAAACGCCCTCCGACACCTGCTCGGCCCCGAAATAATCAGAAAAACTCATACCGTGATGGTCAGCTCCCTGCCTGTGGGCAGATACCTGCGGTAATGGACGCCGGCTGAATCCAGCATGCGCTTGGAAGCGATCACAGAGGCCTCCCCGGCGTACTTGTCATTATCGTAGATGATCTCCCGGATCCCGCTCTGAATGATGGCCTTGGCGCATTCATTACAGGGGAAAAGGGATACGTAGAGCTTGCTGCCCTCCAGGCTGCCGCCCCGGTAATTGAGGATGGCATTCAGCTCACTGTGGGTCACATAGATATATTTGGTGTCCAGAGGCTCTCCCACCCGCTGCCAGGGGAAGTCATCATCCGAACAGCCTCTGGGAAAACCGTTGTAGCCGATGGACAGAATCTTGTTGTCCTGGCTGACAATGCAGGAACCCACCTGACTGTTGGGATCTTTGCTCCTCAGGGCCGCCAGCTTGGCGACGCCCATAAAATACTCATCCCAGCTGATATAATCCTGTCTTTTATCACTCATTCTTCAAATCCTCGATCATGGCGATTCTGCGCACATGGCGCTCTCCCTCGGAGAAGGGCGTGTTCAGGAAGGTCTCGACGATCTTCAGGGCCGTGCCCACGCCGATGACCCTGGCACCCAGACCCAGAATGTTGGCGTCATTATGCTCTCTGGTCGCCTGCGCCATGAAAGCATTGGTGCAGTTGGCCGCCCGGATGCCCGGGAAACGGTTGGCCGCGATGGTAATGCCGATCCCTGTGCCGCAGATCAGAATGCCCTTCTCGCATTCGCCGGACAAAACGGCCTTAGCGACCTTTCGGGCATAGACAGGATAATCACAGGACTCTTCCGAACAGGTGCCGAAATCCTGATATGCGATCCCCTGTTCATCCAGATATTTTTTAACCTCTTTCATCAGCGGAAAACCGCCGTGGTCACATCCAAGTGCTAACATGATCTTTTCCTCCCCCGATCATAAAAGGCGCGTGGTCAGACACGCATCACATGATGGCCTGCAGCCTTCAGCAGCCGGTTCATGATGGCCGACCCCAGGCTGCCGCCCGCAAAACTTTCCGAATAGATATAATCGATCTGCGCCTCGTCCATCTGACGCAGCACATCGTAAAGGTTGGCCGCGATCTGGGTCTCCTGCTCCCGGGACCCCACATTGACCACCATCCCTGTCCTGTAGGCACTCATATGCTCGGCCGATGAGATCACCGCCGTCTTATAGCCCTCTGCCTCCAGAGAAGCGGTCAGATGGTTGATGGTCTCCGCCACCATATCCGGGGTTCCCTCCACAATGGTCAGGTCGCCCTTCGGGGCGTAGTGCTTGTATTTCATGCCCGGGGCCTTCGGCCTCAGGCCCTTGATCTCCTGATCGGCCAGGATCACCGGGTCCACACCCACCTCGCCGATCACAGCTTCCAGCATGGCCTTGTTGACATAGCCGGGCCGCAGGATCATGGGCATTTCGCCGGTCAGGTCCACGATGGTGGACTCCAGACCGATCTCCACCCGGCCGCCGTCGATGATCATATCGATCCGGCCGGAAAGATCCTCGGCCACATGGTCCGCCGATGTGGGACTGGGCCTGCCCGATGTATTGGCGCTGGGCGCGGCGATGCAGATGCCGCTGGACCTGATCAGCTCAAAGGCTGTGGGGTGGGAAGGCATCCGGATGGCTACCGTATCCAGCCCGCCGGTGGTCTGCCGGGGCACAATGTCCGCCTTCGGCAGGATCATGGTCAGAGGGCCCGGCCAGAAATGATCCGCCAGCTTCAGGGCCTTCTCCGGCACCGACTTTGTCAGCTTATACAGGGTCTTTATATCCGCGATATGCACGATCAGCGGATTGTCCGATGGACGTCCCTTGGCCGCGTAGATCCTCGCGGAAGCCTCCGGGTTTAAGGCGTCGCCGCCCAGTCCGTAGACCGTCTCGGTAGGAAAGGCCACCAGACCGCCCTTTTTAAGGATCTGCCCGGCCTCTGCCATGACGGAAGGGTCCCTGTGGGCCTCATCATAGATTTTTCTTATGGTTTCCAATAGATATCGACCTTCCCGATCACTTCATAAATTCGCGGTACTCCTTCAGCACCGCCTTGGGCTCGCCCATCCGGACGATCTTGCCGTCATGCAGCCACATGACCGTGTCGCAGAGCTCCTCTAAGGTGCCCAGGTTGTGGGAAACGATCACGACTGTACGGTTTCTCTGATTGATCAGAGACTTCATCTTCGCGTAGCTCTTCTTCTTGAATTTCTCATCACCCACGCTCAGGACCTCATCGATCAGCATGATATCGGTCTCCAGAATGGCGGTGATGGAAAAGGCCAGCTTGGAATGCATGCCGCTGGAATAGGTCCTGACAGGCATGTCGATAAAATCTCCCAGCCCGGCGAACTCAATGATCTCGGGCATACGGTCCCGGACCTCCTGCTCGGAAAAGCCCAGCAGCATGCCGGAAAGCATGATGTTCTCCCGGCCCGTCAGGTCGGACTTGAAGCCCACGCCGATGGCCAGCAGGGAGATGGAATGTCCGTGCAGGTCAATGGTTCCCTCGTCCGGGGAAAAGATATTGGCCAGGGCACGGAGCAGGGTGGACTTGCCGCTGCCGTTTTTTCCGGTGATACCCAGGATCTCACCCTTCTTCACCTCAAAACTGACGCCGCGGACGGCCTCAAAGGCCTTGGTATCCACAGACTTAAGTCTCAGCAGACTCTTTTTGATGGAGTAGGCCTGCACACTCTTATAACGGATCTTCAGATCCTTGACTGTAATCGCAATTTCGTCCATATTTACGCTTTGCCTTTCATCAGATCACTTTGACGTAGGTATTCTCGCTCCTGTAGATGGTGCGGATACCCAGGGCCGAAAGAGCCAGAGAGACCAGCAGCCAGATACCGATCAGGGGCAGATCCGGCGACTGCGTGTAAAGCATGCAGCTGCGCAGGCCGTCGATCAGACAGGCCAGGGGATTGCCCTTCAGAAGGATCGAGGCAGCGGGCTCCGGCAGGATCGCCTTGATATTATAGAAGATACCTGTCAGATAAAAGATAAAACGGAGCACAATGTTGATAACATTGGCCATATCATCGACAAAAACACCCAGATGCAGCAGAATGGTGCAGCAGCCGAAGGTGAAGATGATCACGATGATCAGCAGCGGGACCATCCACAGGATCAGCGGGCTTACCGGCACCCGGTAAAAGACCATCATACCGAAGGTGATCAGCAGACAGATCATCATTTTAAAGCCATTGACCATCATATCCGAGATGATCAGTGTATACTTGGGCAGATAAACCTTGGATACGATGGACTTGTTCCGCTTGACCATACGGACCGAGCTCTTGACGCAGCGATTGAAAAAGTCCCAGATGGCAAGACCGATAAAAATATAAATGTTATAGTAAAGCTCCGTACGCTGAAGCATGTAGCCGAAGATAAAAGCGTAGATCAGCATGAAGCAGAAGGGCTCTATCACCCACCAGGCCCAATTCAGATAGGAATTGGCCACCTCGGTCTTCAGCTGCGATTTGGCAGCATAGACGGTGTAGCGCCAGTATCTTTTCATGTCATTGATAAAACGACCCATATTCTCCTCCCGAAAACGGGGACCTCCTCTAATTCAGATCCGCCGTGCAGGCCGCCTGATAGACGGTCTTAAAAGGCACGCCGGCGGCCCGGCTCACTTCCCGGACACTGTCATACTCCGGATATCGACTCTCCACATGACCCCGCTCGCAGACCTTGATCTTCACTTCACCGTAGGGAGTGGAAACCACCGCCTGATGACGGTTCATGATGGTCCGCTCCACCGGATAGCGGCGGATGCCGATCGTTGTCGTCTCCTCAAAGATGATACTCTCCATCTCGGCGATCTTATCCTTGTCACAGAGAACGTTCAGCATGTAGGCCGGACGATTCTTCTTCATAAAGATGGGGCTGAAAAAGACATCCCTGGCCCCGGCCTCCAGAAGCCGCTCCATGGTCAGTCCCAGCATTTCCCCGCTGCAGTCGTCGATATTGCTCTCGATCTTCCAGATGTCCTCTGTCTGAGTCCGGTCATCCTCCGGCACCTCCAGCAGCATGGCTCTGAGCACATTGGCCTTCATGAAATCCTTCTTGCCTGCGCCCAGACCGATCTTCAGGATCCGGTAATTGTCCGGCAGAGACGCTCTGGTACGAAGAGCCGCCGCGATGGCTGCCCCGGTGGGCGTCACCATCTCACCCTTCGCGTCCGTGATCTTCAGACTCAGGTCATTGGCCGCCGCGATATTGGCCGTGGCAGGAACCGGCACCGGCATCCTGCCGTGGGCACAGCGGACATGGCCGGTACCCTCGTAAAGCTCGGAAACCACCACCTCGTCCACGTCCAGACTGACGAAGCAGGCCGCCGCGCTGATGATGTCCACAATGGAATCGATGGCGCCTACCTCATGGAAATGCACCTGGTCAATGGGCAGGCCGTGGGCCTTGGATTCCGCCTCGGCCACGATGGTAAACATCTTTTTGGACAGGTCCTTGACCTTCTCATTATCCAGACGGTCAATGATCTCAAAGACATCATGGATATTGCGGTGCATATGGTGATGGTGGTGCCCGTGTTCATCCTCATCATGATGGTGGTGCTCATGCTCATCCTCGTCATGATGGTGGTGGTGATGTTCATGTTCTTCGTCATGATGATGATGGTGTTCATGTTCCTCGTCGTCATCATGATGATGCATATGCCCCTCGTCGTACTCCGGCTGCTCCGGGATCTGCACGTCGAAGTCACAGGCATCGATGCCGCATTTTGAGGCGCGGCCGATGGAGATCTCATAGCCCTCCACCTGAAGCTTATCCAGCGTTTCCCGCAGATAGGCCTCATCAGCGCCAAGATCCAGCAGGGCGCCGACGGTCATGTCGCCGCTGATGCCGGAATAGCATTCAAGGTATAAAACCTTCTTACTCATAAATAATCCTCCAGAAGAGATACTCTATTCAGAAGCTGACGGCAGCCGCTCCGCCAGACGGTTGATCTGCGTGGCAATATAGCCGGCGCCGTAGCCGTTGTCGATATTGACCACCGTGATGCCGTTAGAACAGGAATTCAGCATGGTCAGTAAGGCGGACAGACCGTGAAAATTCGCGCCGTAACCCACAGAGGTGGGCACAGCGATCACGGGAACCTCCACCAGACCGGCCAGAACCCCGCCCAGGGCGCCTTCCATGCCGGCCACAGCGATCACGCAGTTTGCCCGCCGGATGTCGTCCAGCCGGGCAAAAAGTCTGTGGATACCGGCGACGCCTACGTCATAGTAACGTTCCACAGCGGTGCCGAAGTACTCGGCCACCTGGGCCGCCTCCTCCGCCACAGCGATATCCGCCGTGCCGGCCGTGCACACGGCAATACAGCCGATCCGCTTCTTGCCGGGCTTTTCCACCTTCAGGATGCGGGAGATGGGATCATACTGAACCTCCGGGATCGATGCTTTCACCAGCGCATACTGGTCCTTTGTGGCCCTGGTGCCCAGCACCTCCGTATCCTGAGCCATGAAGGTCTCATAGATCTTCAGCAGATGCTCATCGGACTTGCCGCTGCAGAAGATGACCTCGCCGAAACCGGACCGGATCTTCCTGTGATGATCGAGCTTGGCAAAGCCCAGATCCTCATAGGGCAGCTTTTCAAGGCGGGACGCGGCATCCTTCACGGAAAGACTGCCGGCCTTCACCTCTTCAAGAATTTTTTCCACATCCATATTGATACCTCTTGTTAAAAACGCCTCAGGCCTGCTCGCTGGTGATAAAGGTATCGTAAAGGGCCTTCACAGCGTCCTCAAAATACTTTTCTTTGACACCGATGATGATATTCAGCTCACTGGAGCCCTGGTCGATCATCTTGATATTGACTCTTGCATGTGCAAGGGCTGAGAAGATGAGACCTGCGGTTCCTTTTTTTGCCTTCATGCC